>JAHHSZ010000030.1 GCA_020024915.1 Fusobacterium sp.
TAATTTAATCCAATTTCTCCAAATTCATTTTTCTTTTTGGTATAATCTCTATACCCTTTTTTATCTAAATTTATATATCTACTATCTATGGATAAATTAGAATTCAATTTTACTCCAGAATTTACACTGTATTTTCTTTCATTAAATGACCCTAACTCTAATCCTGCACTTCCCCAATATTTTTTATTCTCATTATCTTTAGTAACTATATTTATAATACCTGCTGTAGCATTTCCACCATACATAATAGCTCCTCCTGCAGGAACTACCTCAATTTTTTCTATCTGTTCTACTGGAATAAAATCTAAATCAAAAGCTCTATTGTCCATTCCATTTTGTGGAACTCCATCTACCAAAACTACCAAATGCTTATCACTCATATTAGGAACTTGCCCTCTTACAGAAATATTTCCATTTGATATTGATATTCCTGGAATATTAACTAAGGCTTCTTCTACATTTTTATATCCTCTTTTTGTAATATCCTCCCCTCTTATAACTGTAATATTTTTAGGAACTTCCATTACAGATACTTCTTCATATCTTTCAGCAGATATTACTGTCTCACTTAATTTTATCTCTGCTGTTTTATTTTCAGCCAATACAATTGTCTCAACCAGCAATATCATAACGATTACTAAATACTTTTTCATACTCCTTAACCTCCTTTCTATTTTCTAAAATATTATAACTGGACGATTATTTATAGGGTGTATCATAATTTCACACTCTACTTCAAAAATTTCTTTTATATTTTTTTTAGTAAAAATCTCATTTGGTTTTCCTTGATATAATATTTTTCCATCTTTCATAGCATATATATAATCACAATACATACTTGCTATATTCATATCATGTACTACTGCTAATACTGTTTTTTTTATATTCTTTATTTCTTTCATAATATCTAATTGATATTTTATATCTAAATGATTAGTAGGTTCATCTAATATGAATATTTCACTATCTTGAGCTATTGCTCTAGCTATAAATACTCTCTGAATTTCCCCACCTGAAAGAGATAAAATACTTCGATCTTTTAAATGTAATAATCCAACCTTTTCTAAAGCACTATCTATAAAATCTGTATCCCCCTCTTTAAAAAATATTGAATTTTGATGAATATATCTTCCCATATCAACTATCTCTTTTACTGTGAAGTCAAAATTCAAACTTTGTTTTTGTGTCAATACTGCTAATTTTTCTGCTAATTCCCGAACTCCAAAACCTGATATATCTATATTATCTATCTTTATTGACCCTTTTTTATACTTTAACAATCTGTAAATATTTTTTAAAAGTGTACTTTTTCCACAACCATTAGCTCCAATTATCCCAACAAACTGATTTTTTAAAACTTGTAGAGAAATATCTTCCAATATTCTAATTGTTTCTATATCGTAACATAGTTTTTCTACCTCTATCATATTATTTCCCACCAAAATTATAATTTTTTCTTTTTAACATATGTAAAAAAAATGGAGCTCCTATTATAGAGGTTACAACACCTATAGGGATTTCTTGAGAAATAAAAATAACTCTAGTAAATATATCTGTCAACATTAAAAATATCCCTCCTAAAACTATTGCAATAGGTATAACTTTCTTATGATTCCCTCCTATTATTCCTCTTGTAATATGAGGAACAACTAATCCTACAAAACCAATTATTCCAGTATTAGAAACTATTATTCCAGTTAAAAAAGTTGAAATAATTACTATTATTAATCTTATCTTATCTACATCAACCCCTGATGTTAGAGCCATTTCATCCCCAGTTGCAATTATATTTAATTCTCTATGATAATAGTAACAAAGTCCAGTACTTATTAAAAGAGCTATGCATACAGGTGGGATATAACTCCAGTTTGATCCTGCTAAACTTCCAGAAAGCCAAAATAAAGCATTTCTAATTTTTTCTTCATTTGGAGCTAAAGTTACCATGAGAGTAGTTATTCCTGAAAATAAAGATGAGATTGCCACTCCTATTAAAACTAATTTTGTACTAGAAAAATTTCCACCTCTACCTGCCAAATAAAATACAATTACAGATGTTAGTGTCCCCATAAAAAAAGCTCCACTGGATACCATCATAAGACTCCCATTTAAAAATAATATAGCTGTTACTGCCCCAGTAGTAGCTCCAGCTGAAATACCTAAAATATAAGGACTTGCCAATGGATTTTTTGTCAAACATTGCATTAATATTCCCACCAATGATAATCCTCCACCTGCTAAAAATCCAGTTATTACTCTTGGAACTCTCAACTTCCAAACTATTATTTCTATATTAGTTTTCCAATCTACTACAAATATCTCTTTTCTACTGATTTTATTTAAAACTATTTTCCAGACTTGTTTCTCACTTAATGATACACTTCCCAAAGTTATAGAAAAAGTCATAACTACTATAGTAATTATTAATAATATCAAAAGTATAACTTTATAATTTCTTTTCTCTTTTTCCATCATTCACTCTCATTTAAATTTCTATATTATAAAATTCTTTAGCTAATTTTTTTATTGCTTTAACATTCCGTACCCCTGGAGATATATCAGCTAATTCTATCTTTATAAACCTATTATTTTTTACAGCTTCAAAATCCTTTAACCAAGATTTTTCTCTTATAAATTTAACTTTTTTTTCATAAGTTAAGTCTCCATAGTCAACAATTAAAATCACATCTGGTTCATCTAGTATTGCTCTTTCCCAACTTCCATTTCCAAAACTAGAGTTTATATCTTTAAAAATATTTTCTCCACCAGCTAATTCAATAATAGTATTTCCTATTCCTTTTCCTCCAATTACAAAAGGAACACTTTCTCCACTATCATAGGGAAATACTTTTATTTTTTTCTTAGGTAATTTTTCTCTTAATTTATTCAATTCTTCTTTCATCTCATATACTAATCTTTCTGCATTTTTTTCCAACTGAAATATCTTTCCATATTCAAGAATATCTTCAAAAACATCTTCTATTTTATTTGTAGTTAAAGATTTCATTATATATACTTGAACTCCATTCTCCTCTAATTCTTTAATTGGACCTAAATTGGCTGGAGTTAATACAGAAGACCAACCTGTCAAGAAATCTGGATTCTGTGAATAAAATTTCTCTTTAGTCGGTAATTTTCTAGATAAAATAGGTATCTTCTCATATGTTTCCTTTAACTCTGGTAAAATCTCACTATCTAAATAGGCAGTTCCTATCATTCTATCCTGTGCTCCAATACTCAACAATATCTCTGTTGTAAATTGTGCTGTTGATATAGCCCTTTTAGGAGGATTAGCATATACTAACCCTCCTGTTATAACTAGTAATACTATTATTTTGTATAACTTTCTCATATATTTCTCTCTTTCTCACTAAAACTTATATGTTATTCCTAGTGTATAACTTCTTCCTTGAGCTGGTGAATATTGACGTGTTCCATCCCAATATCCAACATAGTCTTCATATTCTTCATCAAACAAATTATTAATACGTCCTGTTAGAGTTATATCTCCTATTTTATAAACTGCACTAAAGTCTACAGTTATATAATTTCCACAATCTTTCTTTCTTATATTTTCTGGATCATCAGAATCATAGTATTTTCCATAATATACACCATCTATATTAAAGTTTAAATTTTCACTATATTCATATCCAACCCCTAATCCTAGTTTCCAATTTGGTACCATTGGTATCTCTTTATTTTTTCTACTTTGGAAATTTGATTCTATAATTTTATGATGTAAATATGTTAATGTTTCTGTAAATACTAATTTATTCACATACTGTTCTGCTAATATTTCCACTCCAATTCTTCTCGTATCTCCCATGTTATAATATGGGAAATAATCGTAGTCATCTTCTTTAATATATGTTCCCTGATAATATATTTCCCCTTTTGTCTCTTTGTAAAAAGCTGAAGCACTTACATAAGTATTTCCTATTGAATCTTTTACTCCTATCTCTACCAAATGTTGAATTTGTGAGTCTAATTTTGATGCATTTACAGTATAATTCATCTCTCTTATTAGAGGAGTTCTAAAACTTCTTTCTAATTTTAAATATGTCATTCCTGTATTTGAATAGTCATATTTTAAATCAAAATTTAAAGCATAGTTATCGTATTCTTGTTCTCCTTTTTCTCCTCTCTTATCTTCAGGAATTGGTTTTTGATTTTTCCAATAGTAATCATATTTTGATGTATTGTATCTAGCTCCTTGATCAAATGTAAGTTTTCCAAATCTAATTTCATTTTTAATAAATACACCATATTCTTTTTTTATGGAATTTCTACCTGTCTTTTTTCCTTTGCTCATTGATTTATCAGTTTCTTCAAAATAATCTACTCCAACTATAAAGTAATTATTATCCAAGTAATTTTGTTTTACCTGTGATTTCACATAATATCTTTCATACTCTCCAGTTTTATATCCTCTTCTTACATGTAAATTTTCTTTCTCGTAATAATTTGCATACACTAAAAATTCTGTATTTTCTCCAATGGATTTTCTATAGTTAGCATACCAATCATTTGATTTAGAATGCCATCTCGAACCATATAATGTTTGTTTTCTATTTTCTTTGTAATACTTTTCAGGTAAATCTCCACCATCTGCACCATGTCTTTCATTTCTAGTATATTTTACTTTTAAATCAGAGTCTGTGAATTTATAATGTCCATCTACATTTATTTCTTCTTGTCTACTTATCAATTTTCCATATTTATCATCATCTCTCCAATTGTTATCCCTACTTCTTAAATAGTCAACCTTTAAATCAAATTTTTTTGTAACTTTAGCTCCAGCAGTAATTCCATATTTATAAGAGTCTTTTATTCCAGTCTGAAGTTTTAACAGTCCATAGTAATCTTTTTTATTTTCTGAACTATATATATTTTTTGATAATATGTTTATTATTCCTCCAGCAGCTCCATTCCCATATAAAATTCCTCCACCATTTGGAATAACCTCTACTCTTTCTATCATTTCAATTGGAATACTAGTTGCTTGTTCTCCTGAAATTTTTACTCCATCATAAGTTATAATAGTATTTCTTTCTGCATGTACTGAACTATAACCACCTATATCAAAAGTTATATTTCCATAATAATTTTTTACCATGATACCAGGAACCATTCTTAAAGCATCTACTAAATCAGTTGCTCCCTTTTTTTCTATTTCTTCTGCTGTAACTATAGTTATATTAGCCGCTGTTTGTTTTACTGTTGTTTCAAAATTTTCAGTAGATATTACTGTTTCATCTAACTTGGTTCCTCCAATTTTAGTTTCTGCCATTGTGTTCATTCCTGAAATTAATACTGCCATCAAAAATAAATACTTTTTCATACTCTATCCTCCACCATCTATTTTACATTGAACCTAAAATCTTTATAAAAATACATCTTTATTTTTTTATTTTTATATATTATTGGTTCAAATTCCCACTTTTTTAGTGCTCTCTCTACTTCTTTTTGAAATCCATATTTTGTATAATTATCTAAAAATATAATCTCTTCAACTTTTCCATTAAGTCCAACTAAAAATTTTGTCTTAATAACAACTTCATCTTTAAATCCTATTTTTTTAGCCATCATAGGATAATTAGGATCTACCTCTCTTTTTATCTTATAACCTATTCCTTGATTACTCTTTTGATCTCCAATATATGTTCCTGTTCCATCTTTTACAAGTCCATCTAATTCATTTGTATTTTTATTTACATCTGTTGTTTCTGTTCCTTCAGTTATCTTTTTTTCTTCTACCTTGTTCTTTATTTGTTCTTTAACTTTTTTTACAATTTTTCTCTTCTCTATTTTCTTTTCAATCTTTTTTTCAACTTTCTTTATCTCTTTTTTTTCTATTTTTTTCTCAATTTTTTCTTTTGATGGTTCTACATTTTTTATTGGTGCTGGTTCTGGAGTATTTGCCCCCTCTATTTTCAATTCATTGAGATACACTACTACATTTTTACTATCCAATTTAACCTCATTTGTTGGAAACTTTATAACAGAAAAAAATAGAATTATATGAATAAGAAATGAAAATATGTAAAATTTCATCTTCTTTCTCACCTACTTTATACTATTTATTTCTAATTTTTCTACCCCTGTATTTTTTAATCTTCCCATTGTTTCAATTACTATCTCATACCTTAAGTCTTTATCAGCACTTACTACCAATGTCTGTTCTTTTCTCCCACTCATAAACTCTTGTACTTTTACCTCTAACTCATCCTTATCTATCTCTGTTGATTCTTCTCCAATTTTAAAATAATATTTTTCATTTTTATCTATAATTAATTCTATATTTACCTCTGGTTTATCTATACTCTCTACATCTGATTTTGGCAGATTCATATCAAATTTAGTATACTGACTAAATGTTGTTACTAACATAAAAAATATCAACAACTGAAAAACCACATCTATCAAGGGAGTCAAATCTGGATTCACCAGTCCTGTTTTTCGCTTTAATTCTCTCATTATATCTCATCTCTATTCTTTTTTATATTTATTAGAGCTGTTGATGTTTTTTCTATCTGCATCATAATTTTATCTACTTTTCTGTTGAAAAAATTGTATGCTATTATTGCTGGAATTGCTATTAAAAGACCAGCTGCTGTTGTCACTAGAGCTTCAGAGATTCCATTTGCTACTACATTTGGATCTCCAGCACCTTGTAAAGCAATTGCCTTAAAAGATTTTATCATACCTAAAACTGTTCCTAAAAGTCCAGCCATTGGAGATATAAATGATACTATCCCTAAAATAGATAATCTTTTTTCTAAATTTTCTATCTGTTCAAGAGCTTTTTCTTTCATAAGCTTCTCTTTACTCTCATACATATCATTTTCATATTTATAAGCTAGTAATATGCTTTTAACAGTTCTTGAAACGGAGTTATTAGTTTTTTCACAAAGCTCTATCGCCTCGTCTTCCTTTTTTTCTCTAACCAGCTTAATAATTTTATCTTTGAAATCCCCTTTTAATCCTCTTTCATTTTTTAAAAAATATGCAGTTCTTTCTAAAATTGTTCCTAATCCCAAGATTGATAAGACTCCTAAAAGCCACATCATCATTCCACCTTCTACAAAATACTTGTACATTTTTCCTCCTTAAAATAAAAAACTTCCTAGTAAAATAGAGTTATCTTACTAGAAAGTCATAATCATATACAAATCTTTGATCTATTGACAATTGGTAAGTCTTCTGACTCAGCTTCATTCTACTCTCACGCCTTCCCAGTTTCCCAGTGACATCTTGTGATTTCGTCCACCATACAGCAGTTTCCTGTGTGGGATTCTCACCCAACTTCCTCTATTAAGTAAATTTACACCTAATACTCTTAAAATCATTTTATATTTTAATAAATTTTATAAAAAATGTCAATAGATTATTTATTTTTTGTATATATTGTTTTTTTATTTTTTATAATATTTGAATTTAAAACATAGAATAAAAAATTATTTATTGAGAATTTCATCATATATTTTTATATATTTCTCTGCTGAAATATTCCAACTGTTATCTCTCAACTTAGCATTTTTCATAATTTTTTTCCATTGCTCTTTATCTTTATAAATTGATAAGGCATATACTAATACCTTCAACATTATATCTCCATTTGGTTCTCTAAATCCAAATCCATCTCCTTCACCAGTATATTCATTATATGGAGTTACAGTATCCTTCAGACCTCCTGTTTCTCTCACTAGTGGAATAGTTCCATATCTCATAGCTATCATTTGAGAAAGCCCACAAGGTTCAAATAAAGATGGCATTAGAAATATATCTGCTCCTTGATAAACATCTATTGAAAGTGGCTGATTAAATCCTATATATGAACAAACTCTTTTAGGATATTGACTCTCTTTCCATCTAAAGAAATTTTCATATTGAATCTCTCCACTTCCTAATAATATAAACTGTATTCCTAAATTCATCATTTGATCAAATTTTTCAACAATCATATCAATACCTTTTTGTCTATCTAGTCTTGATACTACAGCTACTAGTGGTATATTAGGATCTACATTCAATCCCAATTCTTTTTGTAATTTAACCTTCATCTCTTCCTTTGATTTTGAATTTATTTTAAATATATTCCCATCTATTCCATTTACTATTCCTGATAATTTATAATCAAATTTTCTAAATAAACCATCAATTCCCTCTCCATATTCTACTGTTTTTATCTCTTCAGCATAAGTTTCACTAACTGTAGTTATATAGTCAGAATATACCACTCCACCTTTTAGGAAAGATATCATATTGTAATACTTTAATCCATCTTCTTGATAATACTTATTTCTATCTATCTCTAAAGTCTCTTCTAGCTCTTGATTTGGAAAAAATCCTTGAAACCTCAAATTGTGGATAGTAAATACTGTTCTTATAGTATTAAGACCTCTTTCCAACAGATATATAGGTGTAAGAGCAGTATGCCAGTCATTACAATGGATAATATCCGGAGTAAATCCTGTAATATCAAAAGTTTCAACTATAGCTTTTGTAAAAAATGCAAATCTCTCACAATCATCTTTTTCTCCATAAATTTTCTCTCTTGAAAAATACTGCATATTATCTACAAAATAGTAAATTACCCCATCAAGTTCATAACTCTCTATTCCTACATAAGCATCATAGTGTGATGCCCATATCTTCTTATTCCCTAAATATGTCATATCATTTCTATATTTTTCTGATATCTGACTATATTTTGGTAGAATAACCCTTACATCTATACCTTTTTCTTTTAAGGCTTTTGGTAGTGAGTATGCTACATCTCCTAGACCACCTGTCTTAATAAATGGCCAAGCTTCTCCAGTAGCAAAAAGTATTTTCATCTATTTCCTCCTCTTTATTTATTAGCTCCCTCTAAGTAAGCTAATAAATTCTTATACTGTTTATCATCCCATTTTATACTTTTCTCTATTACTAATGGATAATTTCTAGAAGCACTTAACTTTTCATTAGAATTTATTATGTTGTTTTTATCAACAATTATATTTTTCAATACAGCACCTGATTTAACAACACAATCTTGCAATAGTATGCAGTTTTCTACTTCTGCACCTGCTTCTACTATCGCACCTCTTGCCAAAATAGAGTTTTTAACATTACCACTTAAAATACATCCATTAGCTATCAAGCTGTTGTTTACCTCTGCTCCCTCTTTGAACAAAGAAGGTGGTGTATCTTTTGTTTTAGTATATATGCTTCTCTCTTTTATAAATATATCCTCTCTTACTTCTTTTTTCAAAAGATCCATATTGAAGTCAAAATACTCTTTTGTTGAGTTTACACAAGCTAGATATCCTTCAAATTCATAACCATTTACGCTCACTCTTCCAATATTTCTGGTAACTAAGTCTCTAACTGTATAATAAACCCCATCTTGAATTCCATCACATATCATTTTTATTAGAAGTTCTTTACTCATAATAAATGCTTCCATAGAGATATTCTCATCTTTTTTAAAGAAAAGATTTTGCCCTATCCCTAAAACCTCATTATTCTCACCTATTTTTATACTATCACAATTATCAAATCTCTCATTGGCGTTATTCACTTTTTTATACACTAAAGTTATATCTCTTCCACTCTCTTCATGGTGTTTTATAACATCTTTTACATCTAAGTTGCATACCATATGTGAGCTTAAAATCACAACATTTTCTTGCTTACTACGGAATAAATACTCCATATTTTTCTTTACTTTCTTTATATTTGTTGTATATGATGAATCAGCCATCTGTTTAAACATAAAAATTCCATCTTTTTTTCTATCTAAATCCCACTCTGTTCCTCTACCAATATGGTCAATAAGCGAGTTTAGATCTTCATTTCCAGCAAAAAGCCCTACATTTCTTATTCCAGCATTAACTAAATTTGAAAGTGCAAAATCTATTACTCTATATGTTCCTCCAGCCGGTACAGAAGCAAGTGGTCTCATTTTAGTAAGTGATCTTATATTATCTAAACTTTCATCTAAAAATATTATAGCCATATAATTATTAATCATTTGTTTCCTCCCCTATAAATATTATTTTACAACATTACTCTTTATTCTCTCACCGGCACCTATTACTACAATCTCTTCATTATCACCAACAACAGTATTTTTTTCTATAATCACATCTTCAGCTAAGATCGCTTTATTTATTATTACATTTTCTTCAACTACTGTATTTGGCATAATTACTGAGTTAAAAATCTTACTATTTTTTCCTATCTTTACACCTGGAAAAATAATAGAATTTTTTACCTCTCCCTCTATTTCACACCCTTTTTCTACAAAAGAATTAATTACTTTTGCTTCATTGCTTACATACAATGGTGGATACACTCCCTGACGAGTATTTATCTTCCAGCTCTTATCAAATAAATTCAATTCATTATCCTCTTTAAGTAAATCCATATGAGCTTCCCAAAAGCTCTCTATTGTTCCAACATCTTTCCAGTATCCTTTAAAAGGATAAGCAAATAGTTTCATCTTATCATTTAATAGATTAGGTATAATATTCTTCCCAAAATCATTACTGGATGTTGGATCTTCTTCATCTTCAATTAGATATTTTTTCAATACATTCCATTTGAATATATATATTCCCATAGAAGCCAAAGTACTTTTTGGTTCTTTAGGTTTCTCTTCAAACTCATAGATTGAGTAATCTTCATTTGTATTCATTATTCCAAAGCTAGGTGCATCTTTTAAAGACACATTAAAAACACCAATTGTCGCATCTGCATCTTTTTCTATATGAAATTTTAACATCTTATCATAGTCCATCTTATAGATATGATCTCCAGATAGTATTAGTACATGCTCTGGTTCATACTTATCTACAAAAGAGATATTTTGATATATTGCATTGGCAGTTCCCTTATACCACCCTCCACCATCATTTTTTTTAGTGTGAGGTTGTAAAACTGTAACTCCTCCATTCATTCTATCCAAGTCCCAAGGAGAACCACTTCCAATATGCTCATTCAAGATATGAGGTTCATATTGAGTTAATACTCCTACTGTATCTATTCCAGAGTTTGAACAGTTACTCAAAGTAAAATCTATTATTCTATACTTTCCTCCAAACGAAACTGCTGGCTTTGCTATTTTTTCTGTAAGTTTTTTTAGACGACTTCCTTGCCCTCCAGCTAGTAGCATAGCTATTATATTCTTCTTCATACCTCTCCTCCTAATAACTTTACGTCTTTATTTTGGTATTTTTAATTTATACTGCTTACTTCTTTATTGATTTTTTCTCTTCAGCCTTCAAAAATATAACTGAATTAGATGCTATATCCAAAGGGATAGAGTATGTTCTTCCATTCCACTCACTCTTCTCTGCCTTATATCTCTTTCTCTTATTGAAATTCATTCCACCAAATTTCTCATCATCACTGTTTAAGATTACTCTATACATTTTCTCTTCAGGTACTCCTATCCTATACGAGACTTTATTCTCTCCTGAAAAATTAAATATACCAATGAGTTTTTCTTTTTTATCCTTAGTTTGTCTCAAAAAAACTATCATATTTCCATTATAGTTTTCATGCTCTATCCATTCAAAAGTCTCCCAACTATCTTCCCATAGTGCTTCTTCTTTTAGATATAGCTTATTTAGAGCTCTACAGTAATCCTGTATCTTTTTATTAGCTTCATTTTCTAATAATTCCCATTCTAATTGCTCATAGAATCTCCACTCTAACCCTTGAGCAAAATCATTTCCCATAAAATTCAATTTTTTACCTGGATGAAACATTTGATAAGCATAAAGAGATCTAACATTTGAAAGTTGTGCTCCATAAAAGCCAGGCATCTTATTAACAACAGACTTCTTCCCATGCACCACTTCATCATGTGAAAGAGGTAATATATAGTTTTCTGAAAAAGCATACATAAATGAAAATGTTAGTTTTCCATGATGATCTTTTCTGTATAATGGATCTATCTCAAAATACTTTAAGGTATCATTCATCCACCCCATATTCCACTTATTATTAAATCCCAATCCTCCATCAATTGCATGTTTTGTTACATTGGGCCAAGCTGTAGAATCCTCTGCCATAACTACACAATTTGGATAATCTTCGTGAATAGCACTATTAAATTTTTTAAAAAAATCTACAGCTACGAGATTCTCTTTTCCTCCATATTGGTTGGTTAATCCATCTATGTTAGGTAGATATAGCATATTAGCTACAGCATCTATCCTTATTCCATCTATATGAAACTCTTTAAACCAATAATTCACATTTGAGATAAGGAAACTTTGTACCTCATATCTCGATAGATCAAAGTTACAAGTTCCCCACTCCTTATTCTCCCCAATTCTCTCATCTGCATACTCATAGGTGGCACTTCCGTCAAATCTATACAGCCCTTGTTCATCTTTACAAAAATGTCCAGGAACCCAATCTAATATCACTCCTATATTGTGTCTATGCATATAATTCACAAAGTACATAAAATCTTCTGGTACTCCATAACGACTTGTTACAGAGTAATATCCTGTACTCTGATACCCCCAAGAAGCATCTAACGGATGCTCATTTATTGGCATTATCTCTATGTGAGTATAATTCATATCCTTTATGTAATCACATAACTCTTCAGCCAATTCTTTATAATTTAACCAATCTCCATTTTCCTTTCTCTTCCAAGATCCTAAATGAACTTCATATATATTCATAGGTTTATTTAATCCAGTTATTCTCTTGTTCAACCATCTCTTATCTGTCCATTTAAATTCTGGTATATCGTATAATATAGAGGCTGTATTTGGTCTTAATTCTGAATAAAAGGCATATGGATCAGCTTTGAATACAACATTTCCATCACATTGTTCCACTTTAAATTTATACAAATCCAATTTTTTTAATCCAGATATTTTTAATTCCCAAATTCCTTCTGGATTGTTTTTTTCCATTTTATGGGCTTCTCCACTCCAATCATTGAAATCCCCAACTACTGAAATACTTTTTGCATTTGGAGCCCACACTCTAAAAATAACTCCATCATCTTCAAAGTGTGCTCCCATATATTTATAAGCTTCTCTATGCTCTCCTTTATGAAAAAGATATCTATCCAACTCTTTATCCAATTCCCATCACTCCTCATTCTATAATTTTACTGGAGTTATATTCCATATCTCCTCAGCATACTCTTTTATAGTTCTATCAGATGAAAATTTTCCAGCATTTGCTATATTTTTTAATTGTTTTCTTGCCCAATCCATTCTGAAAGTATATTCTTTGTTAATAAGTTGTTGTGTTCTTCTATATGCTTCATAATCCTCTAATACAAAGTATTGATCTGCTTGATGCCAAGGTGCTGTCTCCATAAGGGATCTGTGTATTGTTCCATATACTCCATTTCCTAAATCACTAAATGTTCCATCTACCAATGAATCAACTATTTTCTTCAATCCCTCTACACAATTATATGGTACATGTGGATCATATCCTTGAGATCTCATCTCTTCTACTTCTTTAACTGTTAGTCCAAATATGTAGTTATTCTCTCTTCCAGCTTCTTCCACAATCTCCACATTAGCTCCATCCATTGTTCCAATAGTTAAAGCTCCATTTAGCATAAACTTCATATTTCCTGTTCCTGAAGCTTCCTTTCCAGCTGTTGATATTTGCTCTGATATATCTGCTGCTGGGAATAATTTTTCAGCTACAGAAACTCTATAATTTTCTACAAATACTACTTTTAACTTTGAATTTACTTGTGTGTCCTTATTTATTATCTGTGCCACTTCATTAATCAATCTTATAATTCCTTTAGCTACAAAATATCCTGGTGCAGCCTTTGCTCCAAATATATATGTAACTGGAGTAAAATTCATATTTGGATTTAATTTTAATCTATTATATAATCCAATTATTTGGAATATATTTAATAGTTGTCTTTTATACTCATGAAGTCTTTTTATCTGTATATCAAATATTGAGTTAGGATCTATCTCAATCCCTTGTGTTTCCTTTAAGAATTTTGCTAATTCAACTTTCTTTTCATACTTTATATCCAATATTCTCTTCAATACACTCTCATCATTTAAATAGGTTTCCAATTTTTTTAATTCACTTAAATCAGTTATCCAAGCATCACCTATTAATTCAGTTATTAATGAAGCAAGTTGTGAATTTGACTGTAATAGCCATCTTCTTTGTGTTATCCCATTTGTTTTATTTAAAAATCTATCTGGATACAATTCATACCAATCTTTTAATTCTTTATTTTTTAATATCTCTGTATGAAGTGCTGCAACTCCATTTATCTTATGACTTCCATAGATTGCAAGCCAAGCCATGTGAATCATATTTCCATTGATAATTCTCATTCTATTTTGTCTATCATAATCATTTGGAAATTTTTGCTCTAGATACTCTCTCAATTGATTATCTATCTCTTTAGTTATCTGGTATACTCTTGGAACTATTTGCTCATATAGTCCTACCCACCATTTTTCTAAAGCTTCAGCTAATATTGTATGGTTTGTATAAGCAAAAGTTTTCTCTACTATACTCCAAGCCTTTTCCCAACTTATTCCTTCTATATCTATAAGTATTCTCATAAGTTCAGGAATAGCTATTACAGGGTGTGTATCATTTAATTGAATAGCTGTAAATTCTGAAAAATTATCAAAATTATTTCCATGAATTTTTTTATATCTTTTTACTATATCTTGAAGTGAAGCTGAAACGAAGAAATACTGTTGTTTTAATCTCAATTTCTTCCCTTCATCTGTAGAATCATTAGGATATAGTACTCTTGAAATATCTTCAGCTAAAGTTTTTTGTTGTGTTGCATGTAGATAATCCTGTTGATTGAATTTTCCTAGATCTAAATCTACCAAAGAATGAGCTTCCCATAATCTCAATGTATTGACATTATCAGTTCCATAACCTATTATAGGCATATCATAAGGAACAGCTCTAACGCTACTATCACCAAATGTTACTATCACTTCATCATCAGGTCTCATAACTGACCATACATCACCATATTTTAGCCAAGTTTCTGGTTTCTCTATCTGATAACCATCTCTAAACTCTTGATTGAATATCCCATTTCTATATCTTATTCCATAACCTTTCCCTGGTAAATTAAGAGTAGCTAAAGAATCCAAAAAGCATGCTGCTAGTCTTCCCAATCCACCATTACCTAATGCTGAATCCTCCTCTGCATCCTCTACTTTATTATAGTTTATCCCCAGTTCTGCAAATAATTCTTTTACTTCTTGCAACATTCCCAAGTTTATTAAATTATTTCCCAATGCTCTTCCCATTAAAAACTCTGCAGATAGATAAAATGCTTGTTTTCCCTGCTCATATAATCTTTCTGTATCATACCAATTATCAGCAATATTTTCCATTACAGCCTGTCCTAAAGCTCTGTAAATCTCAAATTCCTTAGCTTCATTCAACTTTTTCCCAAAGCTAACTTTTAAATTTTTTTCAATTTGTTTTTTTAATACCTCTTTTTCTACTTTCATTTGTCTACCTCTTATGTTTTATTTAGTATCTATTAAATATTTTTGTTACTTCCTTCAATCTCTCTTTTAACTCGTTACTTAGTTTTCTTTCTTGAACTCTCCATTTCCAATTTTTTCCAACTGTTGCTGGAATATTCATTCTAGCTGAACTTCCTAACCCTAGTAGATCTTGCATCTGTATTATTACTAAATTTGCCTTTGAACTCCACAATGTTTCTATCCCTCTCCATTCAATAGAATTCCAATAGTTTCTTCCTCTTTTTTCCAGCCACTCTTTCAAATATTCATCACATTTGAATTTTGTATACTCATTTAGCCCTTCATACCAACCAACAATAGTATCATTATCATGTGTTCCTGTATATGCTACACAGTTCTCTTCATATTTATGAGGTAAGTAGTCACTATCATCTCCATCAAAGGCAAACTCCAATATTTTCATTCCTGGATAACCACTCTTTTTCAATAGTTTTTTTACACTTTGAGTCAATAGTCCCAAATCTTCAGCTATGATAGGAGCTTTTCCTACTCTCTTTTCAATAGTTTTAAATAGATCCATTCCTGGACCTTTTTTCCACCTACCTTTTATTGCAGTCTTCTCTCTATATCTTATACTCCAATATGAATCAAATCCTCTAAAATGATCTATTCTTACTATATCATATATCTCAAAACAAAATCTAACTCTATCTATCCACCATCTATATTTTTGTTTTTTTAACTCTTTCCAATCATATAAAACATTCCCCCATAGTTGACCTGTTTTACTAAAATAATCTGGTGGACACCCTGCTACACACTTAGGAACTCTCGATTTTGTAAATTGAAATATCTTTGAATTACTCCAAGTATCCGAACTATCAGTTGCAACAAAAATTGGAATATCTCCTATAATTTTTATTCTCTTTTCATTAGCATATCTCTTCAACATATCCCACTGCTTATAAAAAGTATATTGCAAAAAACCATAATATTCAAGTCTTTTTTCACTTATTACACCAAATTTACTTTTCACTCTATTTTTATAAATTTTATTCCATTTTTGCCAAGGTTTACCATTAAATTTTTCTTTTAAAGTCATATATAGAGCATAGTCTTCCAACCAGAATTTATTTTTATTCTTAAATTCATTATATCTTTCTCTCAAATTTTCATCATTAGCCAAATTATCTATAAATTTGGTAAAAATTTTTTCTAATACTATATCTTTTTGAATTTTAACTTGCTCATAATCTAAATTATCATCATAATTTATCTTTCTTAAGCTATCTAACTCACTATTATTTATATAATTTTTATTGACAAACTCCTCTAAATCTATAAATAAATAGTTACCAGCAAATGCTGAATAAGATTGATATGGAGAATCTCCATATCCTGTTGGTCCCAATGGTAAAATTTGCCACAGTTTTTGACCACTTTCACTTAAAAAATCTACAAACTCATAAGCTTTTTTTCCAAGATCTCCTATTCCATACTCACTTGGTAGTGATGATATATGCATCAAGATCCCACTACTTCTCTCAAACATTGCTCCTCCTATTTTATTAGACTTCTTCTTTCATGAAGTGTATCTATTTTTATCTTATCATCAAATATCTCTTCATAAATTTTAGAAAGTTTAGCCATATATATATCACTATGTATATGCTCAGATATTATCTTTATAAAGATCTCATTATCAGTACAAATACCACTAAATTTCTCTCCTATTCGAGTTACTATCAAGCTTCTCTTTAAGTCTGCTACCAACATTAATCTACTTGAATTTTTATAGCTCTCCTTTTCTTGCCCCTTATGATATACCTCTATATCTAAACCTAAATTATCTATTTCATTAAAACTAAAAAGTATTATCCGAACTCCTCTTTCTATAGCTCTTTCCAAATTTTCTCTCAAACTTTGTAAATTGAAATCTGTATTGATATAAATCTCCCTTTCACTTTTCTCTACAATATCAACCAAAGCTCTATTTATATTCTCTCTCTTATCCAATTTGTAAAAATACTCTGTTTTTACAGTTTTATCCAGATTTTTTAAATCATTCTTTAAATTTTCAAATGTACCCATATACTTTTTTTCCATCTCTTCTAAAAGCAACTCAGGATCCTTTGCTTCATACTCCTTACTTGTATTAGGAATTAAAAGTATATACCCATTTTTACACATCGTATCTAACATCTGGTATATTGTAGATTTTGATAGTTCCAACTCCTTTGCTAACTTATATCCACTTGCTCTCCCTATATTTAACAATGTTGTATAAATAAGTGCCTCTGTCTTAGAAAATCCTATACTTTTTAATTTTTCTATTATTTTTTCCACTTTTCCCTCCACAATAGTAGTTCAAATTCAAACTACCACCTTATAAAGGTATTATACAACTTTTATCGCCTCATTTCAATACTTTAAATTATTTAATAAAACATTTTATCTTTTTATAAGATAAAAAAGTGGAGAATCAACTCTCCACTTTTTTATCCATTATTCAATATAACTACTTATTACTTTCTTTCCATCAAAGACATAACCTAACTTAATTACCTCTTTTGCTCCGTATCTTTCCAACTCTACATAGTATTTATTATCATCTATCTGTTGCAAAGCTTTTTCCACTTCTTTCTCTGGATTCTTAGTATAAGCTCTTTTTAACTCCAAGACATATCCTGCTTTTGTTTTATCTTTTGGAAATAGTATTATATCTGCTCTATATTTTTATCTCTTAAAGCATCTCTTAATCTATCTACCTTATCATAA
>JAHHSZ010000031.1 GCA_020024915.1 Fusobacterium sp.
GAAAGTACTTGGAGGGGAGCCTCCTGGGAGGATAGGAACTTGCCAAGCTTTTTTTTATTTTTTGAAAACTCTTAAAAAATAGTTAAAAAAAGTGTAATTATTTTGAACTATTTAAGGAGATATGATATAATAGAGGAAGTAAAAAGGAGGGGGAAAATGAGATATCCTATAGATTTACATATACATACATCAGTTAATCCACATGCTTATAGTACATTGGAAGAGAACATAAGAAGTGCAAAAGAAAAAAATATGAAAGTAATAGCCATAACAAATCATGGACCAGCATTACAGGATTCACCTCATTGGTGGAGTTTAGTAAATATGCGTGTTATTCCCGAGTATGTAGGAGAATTAAGAGTATTAAAAGGTGTTGAAGCTAATATTATAGATGAAAATGGTAATTTTGATATAAATCAAAGAATTTATGATGTAATGGACCTTATTCTGTGTGGTTTACACACTATTGAAGCATATGGAGATCCTACAAATATAATAAAAAATACAAAAGCTGTAGTAAATATGATAAGAAGTCAGAAAATAGATATTATAGTGCATTTAGGAAATCCACAATTTCCATTAGAGTATGAAATTGTAGTTCAAGAGGCAACTAAAGCAGGAGTAGCAATTGAATTAAATAATTCATCTTTAAAAGCATCAAGAAAGGGATCTGAAGTAAATTGTAGAAAAATATTGGAACTATGTAAAAAATATGATACCTATGTGTCATTGGGAACAGATTCACATATCTCCTATGATATAGGTGAGTTTTCAAAAGTACAGGAGCTAATAGATAAAATTGGATATCCAATAGAGAAAATTTTAAACTTTTCTGTTGAAAATTTAGAAGCATTTTTGAAAGAAAGAAGAGAAAGAAGAATTAAAAACATATAAAAAAACAGCTGTAATTTATACTTTACTTAAATTATTACACGTGTTATAATAAACCTAACTTAATTTAAGGAGGTAATTTTAATATGGTAAAAATAGGAGATTTAAGTATAAAAATACCAATAATACAGGGTGGAATGGCTATAAGAGTCTCAATGGCTAAATTGGCAGCAGCAGTGGCTAATGAAGGTGGACTAGGAGTAATAGCAGGAACAACTTTAAGTATAGATGAGTTAAAATCTGAAATAAAAAAAGCTAGAGATATGATAGTAAACAAAGGTGGAGCATTAGGAATTAATATAATGTATGCAGCTACTAACTTTATGGAATTAGTCAAAGCTTCCATTGAAGAAAAAGTAGATGTTATTATATTCGGAGCCGGATTTTCAAGAGATATATTTGAAGTGGCAAAGGGTACAGGAGTAAAAATTGTACCTATAGTGTCTACATTGAAATTAGCTAAGATATCTCAAAAATTGGGAGCAGATGCAATTATTGTAGAAGGAGGAAATGCAGGTGGACATCTAGGAACAGATTTAGATTCTTGGGATATAGTGGAAGATATAGCAAAAAATATAGATATTCCAGTATTTGGAGCAGGGGGAGTAATCACTCCAAAAGATGCTCAAAGAATGTTGGCTTTAGGAGTTTCAGGGGTACAAATGGGAAGTAGATTTGTTGCTTCTGAAGAGTGTGAGATAGATAGAAAATTTAAGGAGATATATATTAATTCAAAAAAGGGTGATATAGTAAAAATAATGAGTTCAGCTGGTTTACTGGCCAATGCTATAATAAGCCCGTTTGTAGAAAAAATTAGAGAAGATAGAGCAGATAAACCAACTAAGTGTATAAAATGTTTGAAGAAATGTACCTACAAGTTTTGTGTGAATGAGAGATTAGTGAGAGGGCATTCAGGTGACTACGAAGGTGGAATTTTCTTTGCGGGAAAGGATGCTTGGAAAATCAACGAAATACTCTCTGTTAATGAAATATTTAATAGATTTAAAAAAGTATTTAAAGAATAAGACAATAATTTAGGAGGATTTATGAAAAATAACAAAATCTGTAAACTACTGGGAATAAAATACCCAATATTTCAAGGAGCAATGGCTTGGATAGCTAATGGCAACTTAGCAGGACACGTATCTAGAGATGGAGGATTGGGAATAATTGCTGGTGGAGGAATGCCAATTGAGATATTAAGACAAGAGATAAGAAAGGTAAAAGATATCACATCTAATCCTTTTGGAGTAAACTTAATGTTGATGATGGAAGATGTAGAGAAACAAATAGATGTTTGTATAGAAGAGAAAGTACCAGTAGTGACAACAGGTGCAGGCAATCCAGGACCTTATATGGAAAAATTAAAAAATGCAGGAATAAAAGTTATTCCAGTAGTAGCATCAGTAGCACTTGCTAAAAGAATGGAAAAAATAGGAGCAGATGCTGTTATAGCTGAAGGTATGGAAGGTGGAGGACATATTGGAACAATAACTACAATGTCACTGTTGCCACAAGTAGCTGAAGCTGTTTCTATTCCAGTTATAGGAGCAGGTGGAATAGCTAGTGGAAAGCAGTTTTTAGCAGCTCTTTCTCTAGGAGCTGAAGGAGTACAAGTTGGAACAAAATTCTTAGTAGCTGAAGAGTGTACAATACATGAAAATTATAAAAGGGCAATTTTAAAAGCTAAGGATAGATCAACAGTTTCAACAGGAAATTATACTGGTCACCCTGTAAGAGTTATTGAAAATAAATTTGCTAAACAGATATTAGAGATGGAAAAGTTAGGGGCTCCAAAAGAGGAGATTGAAAAGATGGGAGTAGGAAAATTAAGATTGGCTGTTGTAGATGGAGACACAGATAATGGAAGCGTTATGGCTGGTCAAGTAGCAGCAATGGTAAATACTCCAATGACAACTAAAGAGATATTAGAAAATTTTATGAGAGAATTAGAAGAGGAAAAAGTGAAACTTATAGATAAAATTAATTCTTGGAAATAACAGATAACCAAAAATTTAACCTAATAAGCAAGAAGTCGCCCACCTCTACAGGTGGTGCGATGAATTGCTTTGTTGTGAACTATCCCCTGTCAAGTACTCAATTTAATTATCAACATTTTTTCTTTTTCATTTATTGAGTTTTCTATATTCTTGAGGACTTCGTTCCCCTAAGTTTTTTTGTAACCTTTCTTCATTGTAAAATTTTACATATGATGATATAGCTTCTTCTAGTTCTTCTAACTTTTCATATTTCTTTAAATAATATTTTTCTGTTTTCAAATTCCCCCAAAATCCTTCCATTGGTCCATTATCTATACATTTGCCTACTCTTGACATACTATGAGTTATTCCTAGTCTTTTGAGCTCTCTTTTATACTCATATGATGTAAATTGACTTCCTCTGTCACTATGTAATATTCTTTTCTCTTCTTATCCTAGAAGATATTTCTAATTCAATTTTCATCAATCTATATATTCTTTTACAATTATATTTTTATCTAACTCTCTATTAATATTCATAGTCATTCTACGAAATCCATAAATCCCTTCAACTCTATTATGTATTTCTAATATTTTTTCTTTAATAGTTTCATTTTCTATTTCTCTTTTAGAAGGGATTCTCTTTAACCATTTGTAGTATGATTTTCTATTAACTTTTAAAATTTCACATAGAAATTTTATTGAATAACTATTAGAGGAAGCTACTTCTTTAATAGCTAGAAATTTTAGATGTAAATATTTTCTTATATCACTCCCCCTTCTAATTCCATCAACTTTTTTAGATTAGGATTAATCTTAACTTTTTTAGACATGTATTACCAACTTTCTTAAAATTAATATTTGTCGATAATATATGTGAGTACTTTATTGGTATCATATCACTGAAAGCTTTAAATGGGAGAGGTTCACTTGTAATATCATCTCTTTTTGTATTGAAATCAATTATTCTATATGATACAATATAAAGTAGTTTAAATAAGGAAAAGAGGTAGAAATGAAAAGATTTTCTCTTTTAATTCAATTAAAATTTATTTATATGTATGTTCTGTTGTATTTAATAATTGGATATTTCTATGATAGTAAAATAAAGCTGCTTGGATATTATGATGTTTTGGAGCAGTATTTTGGAAATTTCATTGTTTTTATGATCTTTATTTTAATGTTACATCTATACTCCCTTTTTATAAAGTGTAAAAGAAATAGAATGGTCTATAGTACCAGATTAAATTTCTTTGTAATATTTGGAGTTTCAACGATTTTTCTTGGTGGACTTTATAACTTAGGATTACCTTTTAAAAAAATAGTGGCTGATAAGGTAGTTTTAGAAAATTCAATCAGAATGTTTTTATATCAGTATAAGCTAGGAACAGTGTTAACTTATTCATTTAACTACTGTATAAGTAATATCTATTTTAACTACTTCTATATTAGTTTATATATATTGATTTTTATCTCGCTATTTTTCTTGATTGCTAAGAAGTTGAGAGTGACTATTACCTCTATAATTGTTCACAGAAGAGAGAAAAAAAGGAGAAGAATAGAGAAACAGTTAATTCAAGAGCAGATAGAATTGATGGAAGCGATGGAGAGAAAAGAAAAGGAACAGAAGATCTTGGAAGAGGAGAAGGAGAAGATAGAAAATGATACTAGCATCTAAATCACCTAGAAGAAAAGAGATTCTAGAGAGTGTAGGATTTAATTTAAAAATTATATGTGTAGACATAGATGAGTGTAGTGATGAAGTTGATACTTGTGATAAGATAAAGGATATTGCCTATAAAAAGGCAAAAGCAGTAGCAGATAGATATCCAGATGAATATGTGGTAGGAGCAGATACAATAGTTGAATTAGATGGAGAGATAATAGGAAAACCTAAAGATGAGAAAGAAGCTTATGAAATATTAAAAAAATTATCAGGAAGAACTCACAATGTGATAACAGCATATTCATTTATAAATAGAAAAAAAGATTTAGAAATAAAAGATTGCTCAGTAACTAAAGTATATTTTAAAGATTTGAGTGATGAGATGATTGAGTGGTATATGGGAACTAAAGAGCCGATGGATAAAGCAGGAGCATATGGGATTCAAGAGAAAGGAGCTATATTTGTAGAGAAAATAGAGGGTGATTTTTTTACGGTAATGGGATTCCCAATAGAGAGATTTGTGGAAAGATTATTAAATCTAGGAATAAAATTAAAAGAGATTGAAAGAATATAATATATGAAGTTAGAGGTGTGCAATGAGAAAAATATTTAATAAATTTTTAGGAATATTTTCAGAGGATTTGGGGATTGATTTAGGAACTTCAAATACTTTGATTTGTGTTAGAAATAGAGGAATAATACTGAATGAACCTTCTGTAGTAGCTTTGAATAATAAAACTAAAGATGTTTTTGAAGTTGGAGATAGAGCCAAATTAATGATAGGAAGGACTCCTGGAAGTATTCAAACAATAAGACCATTAAAAAATGGAGTTATTGCAGATTATGAGATAACTGAAAAAATGTTGAGAAGCTTTTTAAAAAAGATAAATCAGAAAAAAGGATTATCTAGTCCAAGAGTTATAATCTGCGTTCCTGCTGGAGTAACACAAGTTGAGAAGAGAGCAGTTATAGATGTAACCAGAGAAGCTGGAGCAAGAGAAGCCTATTTGATAGAGGAGCCTATGGCAGCTGCGATAGGGATAGGATTAAATATATTTGAACCAGAGGGAAATTTAATAATAGATATTGGAGGAGGAACGTCAGAGATAGCTGTAATATCTCTAGGTGGAATAGTAAAAACATCATCTTTTAGAGTGGCTGGAGATAGATTGGACAGTACAATAATAGATTATGTTAGACAGAAACATAACTTATTAATAGGAGAGAGAACAGCTGAAGAGATTAAAAAAACAATAGGAGCAGTTATTGATTTAGAAGAGGATGAAGTTATAGAGATAAGTGGAAGAAACGCTTTAAATGGATTACCTAGAGATATAAAAATATACTCTTCTGAGATAGTAGAAGCTTTAGGAGATCTGGTACAACAGATAATTGAAGAGGTAAAAGTTATATTGGAAAAAACACCACCTGAATTATCTTCAGATATTAAGAGAAAAGGAATATATATAACTGGTGGAGGAGCTCTTTTAAGAGGAATAGATAAAAAGATATCTGAAAACTTAAATCTAGAGGCAAAAATATCAGATGATCCACTAAATGCAGTAATAAATGGAATACAGATTTTATTAAAGAATTTTGAAACATATAAAAAAGTGTTAATATCTCCTGAAAGTGATTATTAAAAAGAAAGAGGAAAAATATGAAAAAATTGATAACTCTATTATTAATAACATATATTTTTTCATATGCAAACTATCTCGTTACCAATAGTGAGATAGTTCTTTTTTATAATAAAGAGTATAATAGCATAAAACATATAAGAGGTGATGTTTTTAATAAAACAGATATCTCAAAATTAGAGGGGAGTTTAATTTTAAATAACGAGGAGATAATTACTTTAAATAAATATTTTATTGGTGCAGAAATGGTTACTCAAAACAATATTTTAAAATTAAACTATAGAATTAAAGAGAAAGATATAAGTATCTATATTATTCCTTCAATGAGTGAGAGAGATAAGCTATATTTTAAAGTTGAATTAGGAGAGTTTAAGAATAAAGCTAAAAATATAGATTTTGCATTAAAAATAATACCTCAATATGAGAATAAATATGTTGATTTTAATGAAAAAAACAGCTCATATTCATATGATAATTTTCATATTAAAGCTGAAAATTATCAAGGAAAGTTATATATTACAAGGGATTCTGAGTTAGAAGATTTAAATTTAGAAGAGGTAAAAAACAAGGTAAAAAAATATCAAGATGATGGTTTATATTATATTGTAAAAGATATTGAAAAAGAGAGAGACTTAGTTTTAGTAATTAAATTTTACCAAGGGTTTCAAAAAGATTCTCAAATATTAAACCAGGATATATTTACAAATGAGATTGATTATTGGGAGAAAAATGGCTATGATGATAAATTTACTGAAAAGAAAGTTATTTTTCGGAAGGAACTTAAAAATTTACAGATAATGAGCTCTAGAAGTATCATACCAAATAGGATAGATTATACAAAAAGTGAAAAAAATTTAAATACAAAAATAAAATTATACTACTTGAATACCCTATATGATAAAGGTTTTAATACAAATAAACTTTTTGAAGATATAAATATAAGCAAGAGTGAAAATGAGGCTATAATATACTATACTTTTCTCTTTAGATATTTGAATGATAGTGAAAATATCCTCAGTGGAAATCTATTAAAGAGGAAGATAATGCCAGAGGTACTCTCTTTATTAGATTATTTAGAGGAAGTAGATGATGAGGTTATAAATATTAGAAATAATATTTATAGCTATTACTGGTACTATCAGTTAATAGAAGCCATTCAAGAAAGAGAAGAGTTTCAAAGTGAGAGAGAGTTTATAAAAAATAAGAAGGAGTTTCTTTTAAACTATTTGAATAGAAATTTTGTGAGTGAGAATGGTTTGAAAAGTAGAAAAAATAGTAAAAGAGTAGATTATAAAAATATAAAATATATTGATTTTTTACCTCAAGAGGAGCAGTTAAAAATATTAAGAAAGGATTATAAAGAGAACTACAATAGTCATTATGGAGTTTTAATTCATGGAAAAGATGTGAATAGAATAGACTTAAATTATAATCTTGCTTTTATCTCAAAGTTATATAAAAATGGAGAGAGCTTTATAGCAGATAAATTATTTTTTAATATAAAAAACTATATTAAAAGAAATAACTACTATGTATCTAATTATATATATTTAACTGGAGATAATATCCCAGGTATAGATGGGGAAACTTTATATTTATACTTTATAGCAGAAGAGTACAGGGAGAAATATGGAGATTAAAAATAAAATTGAAGCAATTCTTCTCCTAGGTGGAGATGAAGTTAAGATAAAAGAGTTATCTAAGTTTTTTTCGATTCCTCTAGATGAGGTATTAAAAATATTAGAGGAGTTAAAAGAAGAGAGAAGAGAAAGTGGAATAAATATAGAGATAGATGGTGAGGTTGTAAGTTTAGCAACTAATCCAATCTATGGAGAGGTAATAAATGATTTTTTCCAACAGGAGAGCAAACCTAAAAAACTTTCAGGAGCAGCACTGGAGACACTTTCAATAATAGCATATCGTCAACCTGTAACAAAAGGAGAGATAGAAGCTATTAGAGGGGTATCTGTAGATAGAATAATTCAAAATTTAGAGGAGAAAAAATTCATAAGAGTGTGTGGAAAGAGAGAGACAATAGGAAGACCAAATTTATATGAGGTAACTAATAAATTTTTAGGTTACATAGGAATAAAAAAAATCGAGGAATTACCTAATTATTTAGATGTGAGAGGAAGTGATGAAGATAGAAGAGATCAGAATAAATAAGTATCTAGCTTCTTTGGGAGTAGGTTCAAGAAGAGAGATTGATAAATTGATAGAAGAGGGAAAAATAAAGGTCAATGGAGAGATAATCTCAGCTGGAATAAAGGTAACAGAGGAAGATGAAATCGAGGTAAAGGGAAAGAAAATTAAAAAAATTGGGGAAAAGAAAGTATACTATATGTTAAATAAACCTTTGGAGATATTGAGTTCAGCTAAAGATGATAGAGGGAGGAAAACTGTTGTGGATCTAATTAGATGTAAAGAGAGAATATTTCCTATTGGAAGATTGGATTATAATACAACAGGACTGATTCTACTTACTAATGATGGAGAGCTATTTAATAGAGTGATACACCCTCGTTCAGAGATATATAAAGAGTACTATGTTAAGGTGTTGGGAGAGGTAAAGGAGAGCTCTATAAAAAAACTTGAGAATGGAGTTGAATTGGAAGATGGTAAAACTCTGCCTGCATATGTAAAAGTACTATCTAAAGAGAGAGGAAAGAGTGAGCTATTGATCTCTATAAGAGAGGGAAGAAATAGACAGGTGAGAAGAATGTTAGACGCAGTTAATCACCCTGTAGTTATTTTGAGAAGAGAGAGAATAGGGAAGTTAGCTTTGGGCAAATTAAGAGTTGGAGAGTATAGAGAGTTGACAGTAGAGGAAGTAAAATACCTATATTCTTTATAATTAAATTATGTTATAATATAGGGTAAAAACAAGTATAATAGGAGGCAAAAATATGGCATTAACAAGAGAAGAGGTTTTAAATGTAGCTAAACTTGCTAGATTAAAATTTCAACCTGATGAAATTGAAAAATTTCAAATAGAATTAAATGACATACTTGGATATATTGATATGTTGAATGAAGTGGAAACTGAAGAAGTTACAGCTATGACACAGGTAAATTCACAAGTAAATAATTTGAGAGAAGATATAGTGAAAGAATCTTTAACAGTTGAAAAAGCACTTTCAAATGCTCCAGATTCTGGTGATGGTGCAATAATAGTACCAAAAGTAGTTGGTTAATTAGAATAGAAGAAGATTAGTAGATAATCATAGAGAGTGTAAAACTAAGGAGGATTTTTTTAATGGAGAATTTGTATAAATTATCTGCCTTTGAGATAAGAGAGAAGATTTTAAAAGGTGAAGTAAAATCAGAAGATTTAGTTCAAAAAATATTTGAAAGAATAGAAAAAATAGATGGTAATATTGGAAGTTTTGTTTCTTTAAGAAAAGAAAAAGCTTTACAAGAGGCTAGAATAATTGATGAGAAGATAAAAAATGGAGAAAAAGTGGGAGAGTTAGCAGGGGTACCAGTGGCTATAAAAGATAATATGGTATCTGAAGGAGATAAAACAACTGCTTGTTCAAAAATTTTATCAAACTATACAGGTATATATGATGGAACAGTTGTAAAGAAATTAAAAGAGGCAGATGCAATCATAATAGGAATAACTAATATGGATGAGTTTGCTATGGGAAGTACAACAAAGACATCTATTCACCATGTCACAAGAAACCCTTGGAATAATGAGAGAGTACCAGGAGGAAGTAGTGGAGGAGCTGCTGCTAGTATAGCTGCTCAAGAGGCATATATCTCTTTAGGATCTGACACTGGTGGAAGTATAAGACAACCAGCTTCATTCTGTGGAGTAGTTGGAATGAAGCCTACTTATGGAAGAGTATCAAGATATGGACTTATGGCTTTTGCTTCATCTCTTGATCAAATAGGACCAATAGCTAAAAAAGTTGAGGATATAGCTTTAGCTATGAATGTTATAGCTGGTCCTGATGATTATGATGCAACTGTTGTAAATTGTGAAGTTCCTGACTATACTCAATTTTTAAATCAAGATATAAAGGGAATGAAAATAGGAGTACCTAAGGAGTACTTTATAGATGGAATAAATCCAGAAGTTAGAAAGATAATGGATAGTTCTTTAGAAAAATTTAAAGAGTTAGGAGCAGAGATAGTTGAAGTTTCTCTACCACATACAAAATATGCTGTTCCAACTTACTATGTAATAGCCCCAGCTGAAGCAAGTTCAAACTTAGCTAGATTTGATGGTATAAGATATGGATATAGAAGTGAAAATATAGAAAATATAAATGATCTATATGTTAACTCAAGAAGTGAAGGTTTTGGAGATGAAGTAAAAAGAAGAATTATGATAGGAACTTATGTTTTAAGTGCTGGTTTCTATGATGCATACTTCAAAAAGGCTCAAAAAGTAAGAGCAAAGATAAAAGATGATTTTGAAAAAGCTTTTGAAAATGTAGATATAATATTCACTCCTGTATCACCAACAACAGCATTTAGATTAGATGATAAAAAGACACCAATAGAGTTATACCTAGAGGATATATTTACAATTTCAGCAAACTTAGCTGGAATACCAGGAATTTCAATTCCAGCAGGAAAAGTAGAGGGATTACCTATAGGAATTCAATTATTGGGAAAACCTTTTGGAGAGGGAGAGTTGATCAAAGCTGGATCAGCTTTTGAAAAAGTAAGAGGGGAATGGGAGCTTCCTGAATTAGATTAGGAGAAAAGGAGAAAAGATATGAGAGAATGGGAATCAGTAATCGGGCTTGAAGTCCACCTACAATTAAAAACTGGAACAAAGGTTTGGTGTGGTTGTAGTGCTGACTATGATAATGCTGAATCAAATACAAATACTTGTCCTATCTGTTTAGGACACCCTGGAGCACTACCTAAACTTAATAAAAAAGTAGTAGAATATGCAGTAAAAGCTGGATTAGCATTAAGTTGTAAAATAAATAATGAAAGTAGTTTTGATAGAAAAAACTATTTTTATCCAGATACACCTAAAAACTATCAAATAACACAATTTGATAAATCATATGCTGAAAAAGGTTCATTAGAGTTTAAATTAAACTCTGGTAGAGAGGTAAAAGTAGGAATTACAAAATTACAAATAGAGGAGGACGCAGCTAAATCAATACATGCTGAACATGAGTCTTTGATTAACTTTAATAGAGCATCTATACCATTGATAGAGATAATTTCAGAACCAGATATGAGAAGTTCTGAAGAGGCTTATGAGTATTTAAACACTTTAAAGAGTGTTATTAAATATACAGGTGTAAGTGATGTTTCGATGGAATTAGGATCTTTAAGATGTGATGCTAATATATCTGTAATGGAAAAAGGATCAAAAGTCTATGGAACTAGAGTTGAAGTAAAAAATTTAAACTCATTTAAAGCAGTAGCAAGAGCTATAGATTATGAGATAGGAAGACAGATTGAAACTATTGAAAATGGTGGAAAAATTTATCAAGAGACAAGATTGTGGGATGAGGAAACTCAAACTACAAAAGTGATGAGAAGTAAAGAGGAAGCAATGGATTATAGATATTTTCCAGAACCAGATCTTTTAAAGCTTGTAATAACTGATGAAGAGATAGAAGCTATTAGAGAGACTATGCCAGAATCAAAAGTTGAAAAAATAGAGAGATTTATAACTGAGTATGGATTGCCAGAGTATGATGCTAATATTCTATGTGAAGATATAGAGTTAGCTGATTATTTTGAAGGTGTTGCAAAATCTTCAAATAATGGAAAACTTAGTGCAAACTGGATAATGACAGATGTTATGAGAGTCTTAAAAGATAGAAATACAACCATTGAGGAGTTTATAATCTCTGCAGAGCATCTAGCTCAAATAATAGCTTTGATAGAGAAGGGAATAATCTCGACTAAGATTGCAAAAGAGTTATTTGAGATAAAATTAACAGATGAGAGAGCACCTGAAGAGATAGTAAAAGAAAAAGGAATGGTTCAAGTAGCTGATACAGGAGCTATAGAAGTTATGGTAGATGAGGTAATTGCTAACAATCCTAAGATGGTAGAGGATTATAAAAACTCTGACGAGGGAAGAAAACCAAGAGTATTAAAAGGACTTATTGGACAGGTTATGAAGCTTTCTAAAGGAAAAGCAAATCCTACATTAGTAACAGAGATAATGACTAATAAGTTATAAAAATAATACAAATCAATTATAAAAAAGGGAGAAATTAACTAGTTTGTTAAGGTTAATTTTCTCTCTTTTTATTATTTTAAAATAATAATTATTTATTTTTATGATCAGCAGAAAGAATACCTGAACCAATTAATAGACCTAAAATAACATTTGTTAAGATTATACCTAAGATAATTTCGACTATTACTAAAAATTGACCTATAGGGACAATGGGATAGATATCTCCATATCCAGTAGTAGAGATTGTTATAAAACTAAAATATATGTGCTTCATATAAAAATGAAAACTGGGCATACTAGGATCTATACCATGAAATATAGGTTCATTAGATAACAGACTCAAAAGTGTATATATAAGCCCAAAACTTATGGCTATTGTAATATAGGTAGTTATTACAATTCCAATATCTTTTATCATTATCTTTCTTCTTCTTTTAAAAAAATCCACTATCACGTATTTAAGAAGAATTACGTGAGAAATTATTAAAAGAGAAACATTAAAGAATGATAGAAAGTTGAATATATATTGGATTTTAATATTATTTTCATTTAAATTTAAAGAAAAATCTACTATAGGAATAAGTAGTAGATAGTAAAGTATTAGAATAGTAGCTTTTATTGGTCCATCTTTAAACAGGAAGTTTCTCTGTTTTATAAAGACTAAAGGTAGAATGTCAAAAAATATCTTTATTCCAGTAAAAATTATCTCAGCTGAATTAAATTTATATTCCACTATACCATGAACAAAAATAGAGATAAAAAAAGAAAGTATAAATGCTATGGTAGTTACTTTAAAAAAATGGATAATTTGTTTTTTTTGATAAAGTTGCATAGAAATCTCTCCTTAAGTTTTCTAAAAAATACTAAATTTTAGTTTTTTTTCTCTCTTTAGTTGAAGGAAAACCAAGTTCCTCTCTATACTTTGCAACAGTTCTTCGAGCAATTTTAAAATTTTTCTCCCTCAGTAGAGAAGTCAGTTTTTCATCAGAATAGGGAGCTCTTTTATCTTCATTACTTATAAACTTCTCCAATAGGATTTTAATTGTAATAGAGGTAGAATCACTAATAAAAAGTGATTTAAAAGAGATAATTCCCTGTGGAGTTTCTAGATACTTATCTTTTATAGCTCTAGAAATAGTTGATTCATGAAGTCCTAAGTCTTTGGCAACATCTTTTAAAATCAGAGATTTCAAAAAGTTACTACCATAAAAGAAAAAATCACGCTGTTTAACCAATAGAATTTCTAAGATTTTAGAGAGTGTTTGATACCTTTTTTCCAAACACTTAATAATATTAATGGCTGTATAGATGGAGTTTTTATTAGCTTCATTACTATTGACATATGAAGAGTTAAGATTAATTTTTGGAATAGCCTCTTCATTTATTTTAAATATTAAAGCTCCATCATTTATCTCTATTTTAGCTTCTGGAATAATATAGTTAGTGCTGTCATTGACAATATAACCTCTAGAAGGAATAGGAGATAGGGTTTTAATTAATTTTAAATAATCTAAAATCTCTCCTTTTGAGATATTTAATTTATTTGAAATTAACTCAAAATTTTGGTTGGCAATATCTTCTAAATGGTTATCAATTAAAAGAAAGAGAACCTTATCATCAATTTGCTTATATCTTAACTGTATTTTTAAGCAATCTTTTAAATTTTCAGCTCCAACTCCTATAGGTTCTAGAGAATAGATTATATTAAAAGCTTCATTAAGTGATTTAGTAGATAATTTTAGAAGTTTTTTAATATCAAGTTTTCCCATTGCTAAATATCCCTTTGAATCCAAATTGTTAATAATAAATATACAGATCTCTCTGAGTTTAGCTGAGATTTTTAAGTATCTTATCTGCTCCTCTAAAATATCAAATAGAGTCTCCTCTTTGGACATAAATTCAAGAGGAGAGATATAGTCATCACTGTTAGATTTAAAAGAAGATTTAGAAGAATAATTAATCTCTATAGCTGGATTTACAACTGCTTCTTTTTCAATGTATTCTCTAAGTTTAGACGAAGACATTTGTAAAATATTCATAGAAGTTTTCATCTCTTGAGTAAGTATAAGTTTTGTTTCCTGTTTTAAATTTAATGAAAAATCCAATGTAAACACACCCCCTTTATTTTAATAAAAAAAGATGGCTTTAAATAAAGTCATCTTTTTTAACTAAATTTAATTAATTATTTTTCCTCTTCAATCTCTTCTTCAATGACATCTATAAGATCTTTGTCATTATCATCATGTGAACCATCTACAATTTTAGTAATGAAGCCCATAAGATTAATTAAAACGTAAAAGAATGACACTATAAATAAACTATATTTTAGTGTAGCTATTACAACTATAATAAAAATACCAACAAATTTTTTAGGAATGAAGGCAAATGATTTATCAGGGGTTTTAAATTTGATTGTACTAACCATTAATATTGCAGCAATAACAGTGATTGCCATAAAAATATCTAAATTAAAGAAATCAACATTATAATTTTGTTTTAAATAGTATGAGATCAAATAATATGAGCATACCATAGCAGCAGCATTAGGGATAGGCATTCCACTAAAATCACCTTTTTCATTAGAGGCTACTGTGATGATATTGAATTTTACAAGTCTCATTACTCCACAAAGAGCATATATAAATGATACTGGAACGATAAAAGCACTAGCAGCAGTATATTGAACAAGTATAGAGTAAACTAATAAGCTTGGAGCTAAACCAAAAGAGATAGCATCACAAAATGAGTCAAACTCCTTACCAAATTCACTAAAAGCATCTAATTTTCTAGCTGTTTTACCATCTAAACCATCACATACCATAGCTAACACAATAAACCATATAGCTTGAATAAAATTCCCCTTGATTGAAGCAGTGATACTTAAATATCCTAAAAACATATTTGCAGCTGTGATTGCATTAGGAGCAATATATTTTCTTTTAACCATTCTTAAATTCATCTCCTTAAAAAACTATGATTAGTAAATTCTAACACAAAAATATGATTTTTTCAATATTAAACAAAAAAATAGACAAATTAATATTTTTACACTTAATATATTTTTTTTATATGAGTAAAGCTCTCACTAATATGATTAAATTTGATTGAATAAAAGGAGAAATAAAAAATAAATTGAAAAATTGATAAAAATTGTATAAAATCAAAGTATAATAGTAATGGAGGAGAATAGAGTGGATAGAAAAAAATTTCAAAATATGTTTCAGGAGATGGATGACTATCTATTAGCTTCACTTTGTGACGATATAGAACTGTGTGAAGAGATAGAATTTCCAGTTTATAGCAAATATTTTTACCCACCACAACTTTGTAAAAAGATTTCTGAAATGAATATAGGAGGAGGAATAGGGTTTGTTTTATGTGGATTAAATAATGATTGTGAAAAAAATATGATAGCTATTTTACCTAGAAATTATCCAATAGAGCAGTTATATTTTCCTGTGAAGTATTTTAAAATAACTAATAAATCAAAATTTAAGAAGCTAGAGCATAAACACTATTTAGGAACAATAATGTCCTTAGGAATAAAAAGAGAGTTGATGGGAGATCTAGTTGTAGAGGATAACTGTTGCTATGGAGTGGTAATGGAAGATGTATTTACATATCTGGTGGAAAATCTGACTGAGATAGGAAGAAATCCTGTTGTAATAGAGGAGATAACAGTTGAAAATATACCTCAATTGAAATATGAGGAGATAGTGGACAGTGTTAGTTCGATAAGATTGGATAATATTGTTTCAGTTATGATAAATAATTCTAGAGGAAAGAGCTTAGAATTAGTTGAAAGTGGTGAGGTAAGTGTTAACTATATAGTGGAAAAAGAGAAGAATAAATCTATAAAAGACGGAGATATACTAACAATAAAAAGAAGAGGAAAATTTGTATTTGAACGGCTATTGGGAGAGAATAGAAAAGAGAAAATAAGATTTGTAGTAAAAAAATTTATTTAAACAAGAGGTGAACTATGAAGAAAAAGGTTGGATTAGTACTGGGGATAATCATTGTAATTTTGGGAGGAGTTTATTTTTCTAAAAACTATATAATAAAAAAGGTATTAGAGAGTAAATTAACAGAAATAAACAAGGGAAAGGTAGATATAGGAAGAGTAGATCTATCTTTATTGGATAAAAAAGTAACTGTTGAGGATATAAATCTTACAAGTAGAAAAGATGGTATGAAAAATTTTGTATCAATAGGCAAATTTAGCGCTGATTACGATATTTATTTCAAAGAAAAAAAAATATTGGTAAGTCAAGCCGAATTTGATAAGATTGAATTTATGACACCAAGAGAAACTGATGGAAGTATTGGGTATGTAGTTCCAAAGATATCCGAAGTAATAAAGGATAAGAATGATGAGTTAGAGAAGAAGAAAGATGATTCTTTAGAGGATTTTGAAGAGTTGATACAAGCAAGAGCTATGGTAAATAAGTTGACACTTCAAAATATATTACAGAGTTATTATGATGAGATTGAAGCTCAGATAGTAGCTAAAAAAGATTATTGGAATGAAAAATTAAAATTGATTGAAAAAAAACCCGAGTATATAGTGTTAAAGACTAATTATAAAAAATTAGCTAATGAGAAAAATCCTTTAAAATTGATAAGAATGGAGAAAGAGATAAAAAATATGGTTAGCTCTTTCAAAGTTTTAAGTAAGGAGATATTAAAGGATAAAGAGGAAATAAAGAGTGATTTTACAAATATCATAAAAAAAAGCGATATAGATAAAGATCTAGAGAGATCTATAAAGGAGCTAATAGGAAGAGGAGAATATGTAATAACAGATTTGGATTCTATAATAAATTACTATTTAAATGAAATCTATGGAAGTGAGATACAGAGATTGGTAGAGAAATATAGAAATCTAATGGCGGAAGTGGAGCTAAGAAGAGATGAGGATGCTCTTGAAAAGAACAAATGGGAGATTTTTGTTGAGGATATAAATATAAACTCTCATATCTATGGAATTGAATTAAAAGGAGAGATAAAGAATATCTCAAGTAGATTGTCAAGAAATAAGGATAGAATAGAGCTATATTTGTTTGCTGATTCTCAAATAAGTCATGGGGAAGCTTATGGATATGTTGATTTAAATAAAATCCAGGGAAAAGTAAATATAAATATCTCTAACTTCAGTTTTGAAGATGTAAAAGATATGGATGTTTTAAATAAGTATGTGGAAAATGGAGAAGCCTCTCTAGTAAAAGAGATACTTTTAAGTAAAGAGAATATAGATGTGAGGGGAGATGTACAGATTCAAGATATGAATTTAAATAGTGAGGAGATACTTACAAAGTTAAATATAAAGACACCATTTTTAAAAACAATGTCAACTCCTATTTTAAAAGATTTAAGAAGTGGAAATGTACACTATAAATATAATTCAATAGACCAAAATCTCGTTATTAAGAGTGATCTTTCAGAAGAGATTTTGGATATTCTAAACGATAAAGATGGTATTGTGAAGAAAAAAATTGCTGATGATCTGTTGAGAGAGGGAAGAAGAGAGTTAAAAAATTATGGAGAGCTATTGAATAGTAATAATGATAAGGTAGTAGAGGAGTT
>JAHHSZ010000032.1 GCA_020024915.1 Fusobacterium sp.
AAATCTTCTTGAGATATAGCTGAAATCTTATCAATAGGAGCTATTTCTAGTTGGAAATCCATATTAGGTTCATGAGTTGCGTATTTGTCACTAATATTTTTAGTAATTGCTAATATATTTTTTTCAAGAGTGTTACTATTAGATGCTATTATACTCTTTGCACTTCTAGGAATAGCATTGTCCTTACTACCACCAGAGATTTCAATAAAATCAAAGTTATCAACTTTGTCTAATTGTGAAAGAAGCTCTCCCATTATTTTGTTAGCATTTCCTCTATTTTGGTTTATCTCAGTTCCAGAGTGCCCACCTTGTAGTTTATCCAATGTGATAGTGTAGATTGTAGAATCTTTTACTTCATATTTTGAGATAGGAAGATTGATATCTACCTCAATTCCACCAGCTGAACCAACTGTAACCACTCCCTCATCTTCTGAGTCTAAGTTTATTAACATATTTCCTTGTAAAAGTCCAGGCTCAAGAGATAGGGCACCATTCAAATCAACCTCTTCTGAAGTAGTTACCAATAATTCAACTTGACATTTTATAGAGTCCTCCTCTAGTAGAGCCATACCCATAGCAAGAGCAATTCCATTATCTCCACCAAGTGTTGTTTTGTTAGCTTTTAAAATATTTCCCTCGACAATTAATTGAATAGGATCTGTTTTAAAATTATGGTTACTGTCATTCTCCTTTTCACACACCATATCCATATGTCCTTGAAGTATTATACTAGGAGCATTTTCATAACCAAGAGCAGCTTTTTTTCTAAGGATAACGTTATAGAATTTATCTTGGTATGTTTCTAAATTCAATTTTTTACCAAATTCAACTAAATAATCACTAATCTCTTTTTCATTATATGATTCTCTAGGTATTTTTGAAATCTCTTCAAAATGGTAAAAGACTCTTTCAGGTTTTAAACCGTCTAGTTTTCTCATAAAAATCCCCCCATTAAATTTATATAAAAGTTGAAATAATAAGTGCAATTATGGAGTAGATAGCCATAATTCCCATCAATGGAACTATGTATTTCCACCACTTATTAAATGTAGTTCCTGCCATCTCAAGTGTAACAAGTATAAGACCTGTTGGGGTGATAAAAGACATCAATCCTTGTCCCCAGTTGTAAGCATTGATAACAACATCTCTAGATAGACCAACACTATCAGCAAGAGGAGCCATTATAGGCATTGTAAGTACGGCAAGTCCTGATGATGATGGAATGAAGAAACCTAAGAATGAGAATACTCCAAGTTGTGCAAGGGCAAACATAGAACCACTCATTCCACTAACCATATTTATAGAATAGTTTAATAGGGTGTCAGAGATCATTCCATTGTCCATTATTATATTGATAGCTCTAGCAAGTCCGATTGTAAGAACTACCCCGATCAATTCAGCTGCTCCACCAACAAATGTATTAACGGAATCTTTTTCAGAAAGACCAGACAGGAACATAATTATGATGGCAACTCCAAGGAATAGAGCTGACATCTCTTCGAACCACCAACCACCAAGGGCAACTCCCCAAACTAAAATAATGAATGCAAGAGTAAATATCAATATTATCAATTTTCTTCTCAAAGTAAATTCAATTACAACATCTGGGTTGTAGTCTCCTAAGAAACGTTCTTTTATAGCTTCGTTTTCATCATAAACAAGTGAATTAGTAGGATCATTTTTTACCTTAACTGTATACCAATACATATAAGCTAAAGTTATAATAGACCCAACAATTAATACAACAACTCTAAATACTAAACCATCAGTAAAGCTTATTCCAGCAGCATTAGATGCTATAACAACTGAGAATGGATTGACAGTAGAGAACATAGTTCCTATTGATGATCCCATATAAATAGCTGCTATACATGTGATAGCATCAAAACCACTAATTAGGAAAATAGGCATCAAAATAGGATAGAAAGCTATAGTTTCCTCTGCTAGACCAAAGGTAGTTCCACCAAAAGTAGTTAGAGCAAATACTAGTATAACTAAGATAAACTCCTTTCCTTTTGTTTTTTTAGAGAGAGCTCCTATTCCAGCATCAAAAGCTCCAACTTTATTAACAAGTCCAATAACTCCACCTAGAATCAATACAAAAATCATAATATCAACAGAATCCATTGTACCTAGAATAGGTGATTTGATAACCTCTATTAATCCTTGTGGTTTTTGTTCAATTTGAACATATGTTCCAGGGATAGCAATAGGTTTTTTTATTGATCCATCTTCAAATTTAGATAGATTTAATTGAATATTAAAATTATCTAGTACACTCTGTGTAGCAGGAATAACTGTTGTTTCATCATTATAATTAGTTATAACAAATTCTCTAGTAGTATTATCATATGTAAGTCTAGAAAATCTACCAGATGGTACAATGTAAGTAAGAATAGCTGCAAAAATTAAAATAACAAATAGTACTGTAAAAGCTGTGGGAAATTCACGTTTTTTCTTTTGTCCCAAAGTAATCACTCCTTAAATTTAAAATATTTTTATATATAAATATATAAAAAGTCAAAATTATGTAAAAAATGTATTTTTTTATACCTTAAAATATATAAAATCAACATAATTATACATAATATAAATATAATATAAAATAAATTTATAATAGTGTCAAGAAAAAATTAGTTATAGAGCATAATTTGAACAAATTTCAGAATTAAAATTATAAAAAATAATATAAATAAAGGAAAAAGTTACTTTGCAGCAATTTTTTCCTTTAAACTCTTTAATCAAAAATATAACCTATGCTGAGTTGAGAGATCAATTTACCACTCTCATTATTTTTAGATACTGAAAATTCAATAGGACCTAAAAGACTTCCATAAGCTAATGAAAGGTTGAAACCTTGAGAGTAATCTTCCCAGATAATTTTTTTACTTGGAGATGGACTTTGTTTTAAATCACTATAAGTTCCAATATTCCAACGAGCATTTAAATAGATGTTTGTATCAAGTTTGTAGCTTACTCCTAATTTACCAATCATAAAATCTTCTACAAGTTTTTGTTGATAGAAATAACCATAAAAAGCAAAATCTTTATTTTGGAGGTTATTTTTAGTTCCACCTAGGCGAATAAACTTATCCATAGAGTTAATTTCATCACCTTTGATAACTCCACCAGCTAGACCATAATTAAATGTTATTTTTTTTGTGAGTGGAAGATAGCCATCAAAAGTATATAGAGGACCGTAGAAGCTGGAATTTGATTTGTCAAAACTTCCTTCCCAACTGTATTTAAAGTCTAATTTTGCTCCAGAATGGGGAAAGATATCAGAGTCAAGAGTATCAAAATTAACTTTGAAAAAAGCTCCATTATAGTTTTTAGAATACTCAATCTCATTAGGATTGAGGGAACCAGTCTCTTGCTCTAGCTTAGCATAAGAACTATTGATCCCATAGGCTACAGTCAGTTGATTGTTGTATTGAGTAAGAACCCCAATTTCTGCATCAAAGGTGCTAACTAATAGGTTAGAAATCTTTTTATTTTCATTATATAAAAAGAATGGATTCTCATTGTAATCAAAGTTAGCAAAAATACCAATCTTGTTAGAATAACCATAGTATATAAAGTTTTTAAAATTTACCCCTAAATAGTCTCCTACTTGTAAATTGACAAGAGTATTATTTCCAATTTTTCCAAAATTTGTAATAGTTGTACCTATATCAAAAGTTGTTCCATAGCCAGTGAGATATTTAACCCCCATTCCAACAGAGTTATTAGGATTTATTCCAATATCTAAAACTAAATTATCATTTTCAATGTCATAGTATAAATAACTGATAATCTCATTACCATAAAGCTTTAAAAGTTGTGCCTCAAGCTCCTCTAATGAAATATCTTTATTTAGGATATTAGAGAGAGAACTATCTATAATAGCTTGATTTTTTTCTGAAATATCATTTTTAAACTTTATATTTTTAATATAAACTTTATTATCTAATTTTAACTTAGTAGTTGGTTTAGTAAAATTTTTAGGAAGATTTTCTAAAAGAGATAGTTTCTCCTTTGTCGCCTTTTCACCTAACTCTACAAAAAGACTACTCTTATCTAGTTCTGTAGCTGAATACTCAAGTACATCAGGTGTTATCAATATAGAAGCAAGTTTTCTTTGTTCATCAGTAGAAGAAGCACTTTGAATGGCAACAAGTTGATTTAGAACACTGATGATATTATATTCCTTTTTATCTTTTATCTCATTCCCTACATCACTACCAATTACTACATCAGCTCCCATATCAATAGCATCAATAACTGGAAAGTTTCTAGAAACAAGCCCATCAACATAGAGTCTATCATCAATCTCAACAGGATCAAATATAGTTGGGATAGCAGTACTTGCAATAATAGCTTTAGCTAAATCTCCCTTTTTAAAAGCAACAGCTTCTCCAGTATTAAGATCAGTGGCTATAATTCTAAGTGGAATTGGTAATTTATCAAAATCTTTGATATCCTCCACACTATTTAATAGTTTTTTTAGTTCAAAATACAACATTTGACTATTTCCAAAACTTTTAGGTAAAGAGAAATTGAATTTATTATCATATTTAACTGAAACCATGTAGTTTTTGTTGTTAATTTTCTTTTCTAATGGGATCTTATCCTCTAGAAAATCCCCATTAATAAACTCGTCCCAACTATTATTAGATAAAATCTGTTCAATTTGATCAGGTGAATATCCAGCAGAATATAGGGCTCCTATCAAAGCTCCAATACTTGTCCCAGTTATATAATCTGGACGAATACCTAAACTTTCTAAAGTCTTGAGGACTCCTATGTGGGCAAGACCTTTTGCACCCCCACCACTCAAAGTGAGACCTATCTTTATATTTTTTCTGTTCTTTTTAAACTTATTTTTTTTGATTTTTTCTAACTGGGTAATTTTATTCTCTAAAATTTTAATCTGCTCTTTTAAATTATTTATCTCAAAATCTTCTTTAGACGTTAATGTTCTAGCAAAAGTTTTAGTTTGAATAAAGAGTATAGAAAAAATCAAGTATACAGTTAAAGTAAATTTTTTCATTTTTCCTCCCATATTTTCCATACTATTTTATTATATCAAACTTTTAAAAAAAATAAAATAAAGAATGATCTAAAATTTGATTTTTACTATTAAAAATGCTATAATACTAGTAAAAAAAGATTAGGAAGATTAAGTAGTAAGAGGTAAGAAAATAAAAATTTATTTCTTTACTCCTTATTATTTACTTCCTAATCTATAAAGTTTATAGGAGGATATATGTTTGACGAGAGAAAAGTTCAAATGGAACTAGCAGGTAGAACACTTACTTTTTCTACTGGTAAAATAGCAAGACAATCTTGTGGGGCTGTAATGGTACAATATGGAGATACTATAGTTTTAAGCACGGTAAATAGAAGTAAGGAGCCTAGGAAGGAAAATGACTTTTTCCCATTGACAGTAGATTATATAGAGAAGTTCTATGCAGCTGGGAAATTTCCAGGAGGTTTTAATAAAAGAGAAGGAAAACCATCAACAAATGCTACATTAACAGCGAGACTTATTGATAGACCAATAAGACCTATGTTTCCAGATGGGTTTAACTATGATGTACATATTGTAAATACTGTATTTTCATTTGATGAGAAAAATACACCTGATTATTTAGGGATAATAGGATCATCAATGGCATTAATGTTATCAGATTTACCATTTTTAGGACCAGTTGCAGGAGTTGTAATAGGGTATAAAGATGGGGAGTTTATATTAAATCCTACTCCAGAAGAGTTAGAAACGAGTGAACTTGAGTTATCAGTAGCTGGAACAAAAGAAGCTATAAATATGGTTGAAGCAGGAGCAAAAGAGTTAGATGAAGAGACTATGCTAAAAGCGATTATGTTTGCTCATGAAAATATCAAAAAGATATGTGATTTCCAAGAAGCTTTTGCAAAAGAAGTTGGAAAAGAGAAGATGGAGTTTGTAAAACCAGAAATAATGCCATTAGTTAAGGACTTCATTGACGAAAGAGGAAGAGAGAGATTACAAGCAGCAGTTCTAACTTTAGGTAAGAAAAATAGAGAGGAAGCTGTGGATTCTTTAGAAGAGGAGTTATTAGAAACATTTAAAGTAGAGAACTATGGAGAGGGAGAAGATGTAGAGTTTCCTGAAGATGTTTTAATTGAGTTCAAAGGATATTACCACGATTTAATGAAAAAACTGGTAAGAGATGCTATTCTTTACCATAAACATAGAGTAGATGGGAGAAAAACAACTGAGATAAGACCATTATTTGCGGAAGTTGATTGTCTACCTATTCCACACGGTTCTGCAATGTTTACAAGAGGAGAGACTCAAGCAGTAGTTGTAACAACATTAGGAACTAAAGAGGATGAACAATTAGTAGATGACTTAGAAAAAGAATACTACAAGAAATTCTATCTGCACTATAACTTTCCACCATATTCAGTAGGAGAGACTGGAAGAATGGGAAGCCCTGGTAGAAGAGAGTTAGGACATGGATCTTTAGCAGAGAGAGCTTTAAGATATGTTATACCTTCAGAGGAGGAGTTCCCATATACAATTAGAGTTGTATCTGAGATCACTGAATCAAATGGATCATCTTCACAAGCTTCAATCTGTGGTGGATCATTATCATTAATGGCTGCAGGTGTACCTATAAAAGAGCATGTAGCTGGAATCGCAATGGGACTTATAAAAGAGGGAGAAGAGTTCACTGTATTAACTGATATAATGGGACTAGAGGACCACTTAGGAGATATGGACTTTAAAGTTGCAGGAACTAAAAATGGTATAACAGCTCTTCAAATGGATATAAAAATAACAGGAATTACAGAAGAGATAATGAGAATAGCTTTAAAACAAGCTTTAGAAGCTAGAAATCAAATTCTTGAGTTAATGAATAGCACAATTCCTGCCCCAGCACCTATCAAATCAAATGTACCAAGAATATACCAAATGGTTATCCCAACTGATAAGATAGCAGCATTAATAGGACCAGGTGGAAAAAATATAAAAGGAATAATTGATCAAACTGGAGCAACTGTTGATATTGGTGATGATGGAAAGGTTTCTATATTCTGTAAAGATGAGGCAGCTTTAGTTGAAACAGTAAGATTGGTAAACTCTTATGTTAAAGATGTAGAAATCGGGGAGATCTATCCAGGTAGAGTTGTAAGTATCCAAAAGTTTGGAGCATTTATGGAGATATTACCAGGTAAAGAGGGACTTTTACATGTTTCTGAAATCTCTCAAGAGAGAGTAGCAAATGTAGAGGATGTGTTAAAAGTAGGAGATGCATTTGATGTAAAAGTTATCTCTACTGATAATGGAAAAATAAGTTTAAGTAAAAAGAGAGTGTAATAATGAGAATATGAGTGTCATTGAAAGATGACACTCAAATCTCTTTAAACTGTATGAGTAATTATAATATTTAGAGATGTAAGGAGAAAAATAAAGAATGAAATTAGCTTTGATTAGCTTAGGGTGTAGTAAAAATTTGGTGGATAGTGAGCACTATTTAGGGATTTTATCTAAAAGAAAGGGCATGGAGCTAACAAGTGAGGTAGCAGAAGCTGATATAGTAATTGTTAATACTTGTGGTTTTATAGGAGATGCAAAAGAGGAGTCAATAGAGACTATTCTAGAAGTAAGTGAACTTAGAGAGACTGGAAACTTAAAAAAATTAATAGTAGCTGGTTGCTTGGCACAAAAGTATTCAGAGGAGATATTAAAAGAACTTCCTGAGGTTGATGCAGTAATAGGAACTGGGGATATAGATAAGATAGAGAGAGTTGTAGATGAGATTTTAGCTGACAAAAAAGTGGTTGAGACAACAAACTTAACTTTTTTAGCTAATGCTAACACAGAGAGAGTGATAACAACTGCAGCACATACAGCTTACTTAAAGATATCAGAAGGGTGTAATAGAGCTTGTACTTACTGTATAATACCACAGATGAGAGGAAGATTAAGAAGTAGAAGTATAGAGGATATAGTACAAGAAGCTAAGCAATTAGTGGCTAATGGAGTAAAAGAGATAAATCTTTTGGCACAGGAAACTACTGAGTATGGAATTGATCTATATGGAGACAAGAAACTGGCAGCTTTGATGAAAGAGTTATGTAAGATAGATGGATTAAAGTGGTTAAGAACTTATTATATGCACCCAGAATATGTAACAGATGAGTTAATCGAAGTGATGAGAACTGAAGAGAAGATCTGTAAATACTTCGATGTACCTATACAACATGTTTCAGACAATATATTGAGAAATATGGCTAGAGCAAAGAATGGAGAGCAGGTAAAAAATGTTTTGAATAGAATAAGAACAGCTATTCCAGATGCTACAATTAGAACAACTCTTATCGTTGGTTTCCCTGGAGAAACAGAGGAGAATTTTCAAGAGTTGAAGGAGTATGTAAAAGAGTTCGAGTTTGATTATGCAGGTGTATTCAAATATTCAAGAGAAGAGGATACAGTGGCTTATGGATTGCCTGATCAGGTTCCAGAAGAGATAAAAGAGAGAAGATATGTAGAGCTTGTAAATTTACAAAGTGAGATAGCAGAGAAAAAAAATAGAAAATTACTAGGACAAGAGATAGAAGTTATGATAGAGGGTGTTTCTAGTGAGAGTGAATATCTATTAGAAGGAAGAACAAGAGGACAGGCATTGGAGATAGATGGAAAAGTTCTAACAACTGATGGTACAGCAAAACCTGGAGAGATTGTTAAAGTTAAGTTTGAACAGAATTTTGAGTATGATTTTGTTGGACCAATAGTAAAAAATGAAAAATAGAGAATAAAAATATAAAGGAGAGCATAAAAATGAATTTACCAAATAAATTAACATTTTTAAGACTTGTACTCGCTGTACCTTTTATATACTTTCTTCAGTTTTCAAATGAGGGAGGATTTAGTTATAGGGCAATAGCTTTTGTTATATTTGTGATAGCATCCCTTACAGATTTTTTTGATGGATACCTAGCAAGAAAACATAATTTAGTAACAGATTTTGGGAAGATTATGGATCCATTAGCTGATAAGGTTCTTGTTATATCAGCATTAGTAATATTTGTTGATTTGGGATATATCCCTTCATGGATGTCAATTGTAGTGATTGCAAGAGAATTTTTAATAAGTGGGATAAGAATGCTAGCTGCTGCTAAAGGAGAGGTTATACCAGCAGGAAAGCTAGGGAAGTATAAGACAACTAGTCAGATGATAGTGATACTTATAATGATTATTTTTGGGGATAATAAGTGGAATATTTATATGATGTTGATTCCAGTAGTGCTGACACTGTGGTCTGGTTGGGAGTATACTTCTAAAGCAAAACATTATTTTTTAAACTCAAAATAGAAAGAGGGACTGAATATGATTTTAATTGTAAGAATAGTAAATTTATTAATTAATGTGATAAATACTCTTATTTTGATAAGAGTCGTTCTTTCATGGTTAACACCAATGTCAAGAAATGGATTTACAGAGTTAATATATAATACAACAGAACCAATATTAAGACCATTTAGAATGCTTATACCTATAGGAAATATGAGAATGGATATTTCACCTATTATAGCATATTTCTTTTTTATAATTTTGAGAAGATTGATTTTTATGCTTATATTTTAATAGGGAAGCTTAGAGCTTCTCTATTTTTGTAATTTAAAAATGAAACTTTTAAGGAGAAAAAGATGAAAGATATAGTGAGTGAATACCATATACCAGTGTTATATAGAGAGTGTATAGATAATTTAGTGGTAGATAAAAATGGAGTATATTTAGATTGTACTTTAGGTGGAGGTGGTCATTCAGAGGGAATCTTAAAAGAATTATCTGAAAACGGACATCTTATATCAATAGATCAAGATCAACAAGCAATAGATTTTGCTAAGAAGAGATTGGAAAAATATGGAAAAAAATGGGAAGTATTTAAGAATAATTTTGAAAATTTAGATATGGTACTATACATGGCTGGATATGATAAAGTTGATGGGATTTTAATGGATATTGGAGTTTCATCAACACAGTTAGACGATCCAGAGAGGGGATTTTCTTATAGATATGATACAAAGTTAGATATGAGAATGAATAGAAGTAACCCATTATCAGCTTATGAAGTTGTAAATGAGTATCCAGAGGAAAAATTATCTAAGATAATATTTGAGTATGGGGAAGAGAGAAATGCTAGAAAGATAGCTAAGTTTATATGTGAAGCTAGAGCTGAGAAAAACATAGAGACAACAGGAGAACTTGTAGCTATAATAAAGAGAGCTTATCCAGAGAGAGCTCAAAAACACCCAGCAAAGAAGACTTTCCAAGCTATTAGAATAGAGGTTAATAGAGAGTTAGAGGTTTTAGAAAAAGCTATAGATAAGGCTGTGGACTCTCTAAAAGTGGGAGGAAGATTGGGAATTATAACTTTCCACTCATTAGAAGACAGATTGGTAAAAACAAAATTTAAAGATTTGGCTACTGCTTGTAAGTGTCCTCCGGGATTGCCAATATGTGTGTGTGGTGGAAAGGCAAAGGTAAAACTAATAACTAAAAAACCAATAGTTCCAGAAGGAGAAGAGGTAGAGTTTAATAATAGAGCACACTCATCAAAACTGAGAGTAGTTGAAAGGATAGGTTAAGATGAGAATTGTAGCAATATTTTTAGTTGGATTGATTTCAGTGTGGTTATACCATGGGAATCTATTAGTTAAGGTATCTAGATTAGAGTTATCCATTAAAACTGGAAATAAACAGTTAGATGAGCTACAAAAAGAGCTTGAAAAAAAAGAATTACAGTACGATTCACTCATGGATTTAGAGAGAATTGGAAACGAGATGAAAAAAAAGAAAAATATGAGTATTTCAAATGAGATAAAGTTCTTTAAAATAGAGGAGTAATATCTAATGTTAAAAAAAAATCAAATAATAGAGATAAAGATAGATAAGATAGTAAATGGCGGAGAAGGTTTGGGATATTACAATGATTTTGCAGTGTTTGTTCCGATGTCTGTGCCAAATGATATACTAAAAATAAAGATAATATCTGTAAAGAAAAGCTATGCTAGAGGTCTGATAGAGGAGATTGTAGAAGCTGGAGAAGAGAGGGTAGAGGACAGGAGTAAGATAACATTTGAAGATTTTCAAGGTTGTGATTTTGGAATGTTGCAATATTCAGCACAGTTAAAGTATAAAAAACTGATGGTTGAAGATGTGATGAGAAAGATTGGAAAATTAGAAAATTTGAGAGTCAATGATGTATTGGGAAGTATAGAACCATACCATTATCGTAATAAGATAATAGAGCCGTTCTCTAAGTATAATGGAGAGATTATTACAGGTTTCTTTAAAAGAAAATCACATGACGTATTTCAAGTGGAGGAAAATATATTAAATTCAAAACTTGGAAATGAGATAATAAGAGAGTTAAAAAAGATATTAAACAGAGAAAAAGTATCGGTTTATGATGAGAAAGAGCACAGTGGAATATTGAGACATATTATGGTAAGAACAAACTCAAAAGATGAAGCTATGGTAGTCTTAATAATAAATGCTACAAAGGTAGAGAAGAGATATAAAGATATCCTAATGGAGTTAAAAAATAAAATAAGTCAAATAAAATCTATATATGTATCGTTGAATAATAGAAGAACTAACTTTGCTTTAGGAGAGAAGAATATCTTTATTTGGGGAGAGAAGAGCATAAAAGAAGAGATTGATGGGATACACTTCAACATCTCACCAAAATCTTTTTTCCAGATAAACTTACTACAAACTAAGAGATTATACAATGTAGCTATAAATTATTTTGAAAATATAGAGAATAAATATATAGTAGATGCTTATTCAGGAACTGGTACTATTGCTATGATACTTTCTAAAAAAGCTAAAAAAGTATATGCAATAGAGCTAGTTGAATCAGCAACACTTGATGGAGTAAAGACAGCACAGGAGAATGAAATAGAGAATATTGAATTTATAAATGGAGCTGTAGAAGATAAGATGGTGGAGCTAATCAACAGAGGAGATAAAGTTGATGCTGTTATTTTTGATCCACCAAGAAAAGGGATAGAGGAAAAAAGTTTAATAAAAACATTAGAGAGTGGAATAAAAGAGATTGTTTATATTTCATGTAACCCATCTACTTTTGCTAGAGATGCTGAAATTTTGACTAGACTAGGTTATAAAATAGATGAAGTACAACCAGTGGATATGTTTCCAGGAACATCTCATACTGAAGTAGTAGGAAGATTTTATAAATAGGAGAAGAGAGTTATGAAAATAATATTGTTTATAGTATTAGCTTATATTTTAGGGGCTTTACCTAATGGTGTATGGATAGGAAAATATTTTAAAAACATAGATATTAGAAACTATGGTAGTAAGAACTCAGGAGCAACTAATGCTTATAGAGTATTAGGAGCTAGATATGGAATAATGGTTCTTATAGCAGATGCATTAAAGGGATTTTTACCACCATTTATAGCTAGTAAATATGGAGTTGAAGGAAATTATTTGTTACTTATAGGTATGATAGCCATAGTAGGGCATACACTATCGTTTTTTTTGAACTTTAAAGGTGGAAAAGGTGTTGCAACAAGTTTAGGAGTATTTTTATTTCTAATTCCAAATATAACTTTAACACTTTTAATATTATTTATAGTGGTAGTGGCTATTACGAGATACATCTCTCTTGGATCAATAATAGCTTCAATAATGTTACCAATATTAACGTATTTTTATCCGATAAAAAATGGAATGGATAGAGTACCATTAGTTATAATGACAGCATTAATAGGTGGATTTGTTGTATATAAACATAAAAGTAATATTGGAAGACTTCTTAATGGAACAGAGAATAAATTCAAACTAAAATAGGAGGAAGTTATGAAAAAAGTTGTTATAATAGGAGCAGGAAGTTGGGGGACAGCTTTAGGACTAGTATTGGCAAGTAAAGAGTACGAAGTTACTATGTGGGAATATGATAGAGAAAAAGCTGAAGAGATTCAAACTTCAAGAGAGAATAAGAGATATCTTCCTGGAATAAAGTTTCCAGATAATCTGAATGTAACATCTGAGAGTAAAGATCTATTAAAAGGGATAAAATATGTTATCTTTTCAGTACCTTCACAGGTATTAAGAGGTGTAGTTAGAAATTTTTCACACCAGTTAACAGAAGATATGATATTAGTAAATACAGCAAAAGGTATAGAAGTTTCTACTGGAATGAGATTATCTCAAGTTATGAAAGATGAGATAATAGGAAAATATCATAAAAATATAGTGGTATTGTCAGGACCAACTCACGCTGAAGAGGTAGCTATAGGAATACCTACAACAATAGTTGCTGCGGGACTGAAGGAAAAGGCTGGAGAGATACAAGAGCTATTCAATACAAAGAATTTTAGAGTATATCTTAATGAGGATATAATAGGAGTAGAGCTAGGAGCAGCTGTAAAAAACTGCTTGGCAATAGGAGCTGGAATAGCAGATGGAATGGGTTTTGGAGATAATACAAAGGCCGCTTTAATAACAAGGGGAATAGCTGAGATGGTAAGATTTGGAAAGGTTTTAGGTGCTGATGAGAGAACTTTTTCAGGTTTGAGTGGAATAGGAGATCTAATAGTTACTTGTGCAAGTAAGCATAGTAGAAATAGACATGTAGGTGAATGTTTAGGCAAAGGACAAACAATAGAGGAGATACTAGCAAATATGACTATGGTAGCTGAAGGAGTTCCTACTGTAAAAGCAGTGTATGAACAGGCTAAAAACTTGGGGATATCAATGCCAATTGTAGAGGCTACATATAATGTCATTTATAATAATACCAATGCAAAAAATATGGTAGAAGCTTTAATGGAAAGAGAATTAAAGGTAGAATTTTACTAAGGTAAACAAAAAGTGGGGATGTAATATGCTGGATAGGGACCTTATCTCATTTTATTTAGAAGATATAAGAAAATATGATATTTTAGATAAAAATGAAGAAATAAAATTACTAAAAAAAGCAAAAATTGGAGATAATGAAGCAAAAAACAGGTTGATTTTATGTAATTTGAGATTGGTAGTTAATATTGCTAAAAATTATACTAATAGAGGATTGAGCCTTATAGATTTGATAAGTGAAGGAAATTTTGGATTGATCTATGCTATTGAAAAATTTGACACAGATAAGGGGTTCAGATTTTCTACATATGCTGTATGGTGGATAAAACAATCTATTAATAAAGCTATTATCTGTAAGGGTAGAGGAATTAGAATTCCTTCATATAAATATGATCTTTTAAACAGAGTAAATAAGTATGTAACTCAAAGAGTTAAAGAGGAGGGTGTCTATCCAACTGTAGAGGAGATAGCCCAAGATTTAAAGTTGGATAAGGATAAGGTAGATGATATTATCTTAACTTTTCAAGATCCAATGTCTTTGAGTGTGAGTATTGGTGATGATATATATTTGGAGGATACAATAGCAGATGATATAGACCATACTTTAGAAGATGAGATAATTGAAGAAATTGGAAGAAGCCACTTGAGAGAGCTTGTAGAGGTACTTGATACACGTGAAAAGCAGATTTTAACCTTGAGATATGGTTTAGATGGTGAAGAGATACATACTTTAGAGGAGATAGGACAAACTTTTAACATAACTAGGGAGAGAGTAAGACAGATTGAAAAGAAAACTTTAAAAAAATTAAAGAATCAATATAGTAAAAATAACAATAAATTCTTTTAATGATGATTTATTCTGAAAGGAGACCATAAAGTGAAGATTATAATAGAAAGATTAGAATTTTTAAAAAGACTGAGAATCATAGAAAAGGTAATAACAGAAAATAAGATTAGACCTATAATATCATGTGCATATGTGGAAACAAGAGGAGATAAACTATTTTTCTGTGGTACGAACTTAGAGTCAACTATTACAACTGAGATGAAGTGTAGTGAGGTAATAGAGGGTGGAAAGATTGTTTTTCAATACCAGCTGGTAGAAGAGTATTTGAAAGAGTTGAAAGATGAGGTTGTAACATTTATTGAAAAAGACGGAAATCTATTGATAGAGAGTTCAGATTCAGCTTCAGAGTTTTCGTTGATGGATGCTTCAGACTTTCCTAAAATATTAGTAGATGAAAATTTTTCAGAAAAGACAGAAATATTTAAAATAGAGAGTCAAGAGTTAGCTAATATGTTTGAAAAAGTTAAATATGCAGCAGCTCTTTCAAGTGATAATCTGGCAATAAACTGTGTAAAGATGGAAAATGAAAAGAATAAATTAAAATTTATCACAACAGATACATATAGACTTGTATATTTAGAAAAAGAGTTAGGTGAGATAACAGAGGATGTTGAAGTGAGTATACCTCTTAATACAGTTGAATCAATGACAAAATTATTGAGAAGTATAGAGAATACAGAGATAAAATTTTATTTTATAAATAAAAGTATCTTCTTTAAAATGGAAGATGTACTAATTGTAAGTAGGGTTATAGATATGGCATTTCCAAATTATAAGGGAATTTTGAAAAATAATAATTATGATAAAAAACTTACAATAAAAGCAGAAGTATTTATGAAAATGTTGAAAAGAATTATTATTTTTGTAAGAAATAACTCTGAATCAAAATATGGAGCTACTTTTCAATTGAATAATGATGAATTAAAAGTAAATGGTGTAAATGAAATTGCTAAAATCAATGAGGAATTAAAAGTGGAGTATGAGGGAGACAATATAAGAATAGCACTGAATACAAAATTTTTAGCTGATTTCATACAAAATTTGGATAAAGAAAAGGAGATAACTTTAGAATTTATTGCTTCTAATAATTCTGTAAAAATAAGAGAAAATAAGGTAGAAGAGTATATTTATATACTGATGCCACTAGCTTTAAAAGACTAATTTTTCTAAAAAAAAAATAGAATGTACAATTCTTGAAAAAATAAAACTTACAATTATTTAAAAAGTATGGTACAATATGTTGTACTGTATTAAGAAAATATAGGATTATTCTCTGAATTATAAATTAATAAAAAATTTATTATCTTTTTATCCGCTGGATTGCTTATATAAAATTAGAACAGAGAGATTCCTATAATATGACAGTAAATAACTTATTATAGGACACATAGGTGGACAGATAAGAAATTTGTAATTGTAAGGATGTGAATAATGGAAAAGTTAGAAAAATTTAGAGAATTAGGATTGAGTGAAAAAACATTAAAGGCTTTAGCGAAAAAAGGGTATGAACAACCTACTCCAATACAAGCTTTAACAATACCAGCCCTATTAAATGGAGATAAAGATATAATAGGACAAGCTCAAACAGGAACAGGAAAAACTGCTGCATTTTCGTTACCAATACTTGAGAATTTTGAACCAAATAAAAATATTCAAGCTATAGTATTAGCTCCAACTAGAGAGCTAGCTTTACAGGTAGCAGAGGAGATGAATAGCTTAGCACATGGTAAGAAGATAAGAATTACTCCTGTATATGGAGGACAATCAATAGAGTTCCAAATAAGACAACTAAAAAAAGGAACAGATATCATTGTTGGAACTCCAGGAAGAGTCATGGATTTAATGGATAGAAAACTTATTAAGTTACAAGACTTGAAGTTTTTCATTCTTGATGAGGCTGATGAGATGTTAAATATGGGATTTGTCGAGGATATAGAAAAAATTCTTGAAGCGACAAACGAAGATAAGAGAATGCTATTTTTCTCAGCAACTATGCCAAATGAGATATTGAAGATAGCTAAAAATCATATGAAAGAGTATGAAGTATTAGCTGTAAAAGCTAGAGAGTTAACAACAGATTTAACTGATCAAATATATTTTGAAGTACATGAGAGAGATAAATTTGAAGCATTATGTAGAATAATTGACCTAACAAAAGAGTTTTATGGAATAGTTTTCTGTCGTACAAAAAATGATGCTAACGATCTAGTAGGAAAGTTAAATGATAGAGGGTATGATGCAGAAGGATTACATGGAGATATTAGCCAAAACTATAGAGAAGTTACTTTGAAAAGATTTAAGGCAAAAAAGATAAATGTACTTGTAGCAACTGACGTAGCTGCTAGAGGGATAGACGTAAATGATCTATCACATGTAATTAACTACTCTATTCCTCAAGAAGCTGAGAGTTATGTACACAGAATAGGAAGAACTGGAAGAGCAGGAAAAGAGGGAACTGCTATTACATTTATAACTCCACAAGAGTATAGAAGACTTCTTCAAATTCAAAGAATAGTTAAAACTGAGATTAGAAAAGAGAGAGTCCCTGAAGTTAAAGATGTAATTCAAGCTAAAAAATTTAGACTTATGGAAGAGTTAAATGGAATTTTAGCTGAGGGAAACTATGATAACTTCAAAGAGTTTGCTAAGGAACTTTTAAACGGTGAGCAAGCATTGGATATAGTATCAGCTCTATTGAAACATGCTTATGATGATATTTTAGATGAAAATAATTACAATGAGATAAGTGAAGTTAAGCTAGAAAAATCTGGGAAAGTTAGACTGTTTATAGCATTGGGAAGAAAAAATGCTATGACTCCTAAAAAATTGGTGGATTATGTAATTAAAAGATCAAAAGTTGATGATAGAAAGATAAAAAATGTAGAAGTATTTGAAAACTTCTCATTTATGTCAGTTCCGTTCACCGAAGCTGAAATGATACTTGAAGCATTCCAAAAAGAGAAAAATGGAAAGAAGCCATTAGTAGAAAAAGCTAAGGATAAATCAGGGGATTCTAACAAAGATAAAGAGAGAAAAGAGAGCTCAAGAAGAAAGAAAAAAGAAAACTAAAAATAGTTGATATTAAAATAATTAAATAGAAGAAGGGAGAAATTTTTATTCAATAAAATTTCTC
>JAHHSZ010000033.1 GCA_020024915.1 Fusobacterium sp.
GTATTAATTCAAGTATAAAAGACGAAAATTAATTATTTTTTTATATATTTGCACTATTTCAAAATAACTAATATAATTATAGCACAAATAAAATAAATAATGGAGTGATTGAAATGAATATGATGGAAAAATTTGAAAATACCATGAATAACTATTTTCTTCCTTTTGCTACAAAATTAGCAGAACAAAAACATCTACAATCTATTAAAGATGGATTACTAGTTTCATTACCTCTAGTTATTGTAGGATCATTCTTTCTAGTTTTTGGTTTTCTCCCAATTCCTGGATACAATGAGTTTATGATGAGCATCTTTGGTAAACTTTGGCTTGAAAAATTTTTATATCCTGTTTCTGTTACTTTTGATATTGTTTCTATTTTTGCTTCAATTGGTATTGCTTACCATCTTGCCAAAAAGAATAAAGTGGATCCTCTATCTGCTTCAGCTATATCTTTAGCTATGTTTTTACTAGTTACACCTAACAAAATATTGGTTGGAGAGAGTAGCACTTCTGGGTATGCAATTGCTTATCTTGGAGGAAAGGGATTATTTGTTGCTATAATCTGTGCTCTTATCTCTACTGAAATATATAGTTGGTTTATCAAGAAAAATTATATAATTAAGATGCCTGAAAGCTGTCCTCCTGCTGTTGCAAAATCTTTCTCTGCTCTGATACCAGCATTTGTTATCATAGTTCTATTTTGGCTGGTAAAAATTGGAGTAGAAACTACTAGTTATAGTGATGTTCATAAGCTTGTTGTAAAATTGATCTCAGATCCTTTAACAGGTTTCTCTGCAACTCTATTTGGTGGAATCATCTGTGTACTTATTAACTCTATATTCTGGTCTTTTGGAATACATGGTGGAAGTATCTCTGGTATAGTTTTTGGACCTATGTTTACAGTTATTAGAGATGCTAACAGACTAGCTTTTCAAAGTGGAAATCCAATTCCTCATATAATATCTGATGAGTTTTTAAATATCTATGTTTTCATAGGTGGAAGTGGTACAACTTTCTGTTTAGTTCTTTGTTATCTTTTCTATTCAAAAGCTAAACAGTACAAAGAGATTGGGAAACTAGCTATTGGAGCTTCTATATTCAATATCAACGAACCAGTTATCTTCGGTTCTCCTGTGGTATTAAATCCAATTTTAATACTTCCTTTTATCACAACTCCAATTGTGTTAACACTGCTGGATTATTTCCTTATCTCATTTGGTTTAGTTGCACCAGCAGCTATTCCTGTACCTTGGACTATGCCTGTAATAATCAGTGGATTCCTTACTTCTGGTGGACATATAAGTGGTTCGGTAGTTCAAATTTTAAATATAATTGTAGGTTTAATTATATATCTTCCTTTTGTTAAGATGCTTGATAAAAAAGCTGAATTAGAGGATATTGAAAATTTTCAAAGTGAGGTAAAAGAATGAGAAAAAAATTAATTGTTAATGCTGATGATTTTGGCCTTACACCTGGGGTAAACTATGGTATAATTGAAGCATATACCTATGGTATTTTGACATCCACAACACTTATGATAAATCAACCCTTTGCTAAGCATGCTATAAATTTAAAAAAACAGTATAAAAATCTTGGACTTGGAATACATCTAACTTTTGATAAGGGAAAAGCTCTTTCTGGAATCTCATCACTTACTGATGAAAATGGAAATCTATTAAAATACTCTCTGCTAAAAGATAGTGGAACTGAGGAAGATTTTTATAGAGAAGCAAAATTACAGCTTGAGAAATTTATTGAATTAGTTGGTGAAAAACCTACTCATATGGACTCTCACCACCATATTCATATAAAGAGTAATAATGCTGAAAAAGCTGTTCTTAGACTTAGTAAAGAGTACAATTTAAAGATCAGAACTCAATGCAATTTAATTGAAGATTTTTATGATGGTGGAGTTGAATTGGAAAAACTTCTAAACTCATTAAAAAATAGTAGTTGTGAGATTACTGAATTGATGTGTCATCCTGGGTATATTGACCACGCTCTTTTAAAAACTAGCTCATACAACACAAAACGTGAAGATGAGTTAAATATTTTAAAAGATTCTACACTTTTAAAATATATAAAAGAAAATTTTGACTTAATTGATTACTTGGGTAACTATAAGGAGGTATAGTTATGGATAAAAAATTAAAAATTGTTACTATTGGTGGTGGTTCTTCATACACTCCTGAAATAATAGAGGGATTTATAAAAAGATATGAAAAATTACCAGTATCTGAGTTATGGCTTGTTGATATTGAAGAGGGTAGAGAAAAGCTTGAGATCGTTGGAGCTCTAGCTCAGAGAATGATTGATAAAGCTGGTTTAAAAGATAAAATGAAACTGTTCTTAACTCTAAACAGAAGAGAGGCTCTTGTAGGAGCTGACTTTGTTACAACTCAGTTCCGTGTGGGACTTCTAGAAGCTAGAATAAGAGATGAAAAGATTCCTTTAACTTTTGGAATGTTAGGACAGGAGACAAATGGTGCTGGTGGATTTGCTAAGGCTATGAGAACAATACCTGTTATACTAGATATTTGTAAAGATATGACTGAACTTTGTCCTAATGCTTGGCTTGTAAACTTCACTAATCCAAGTGGAATGATTACTGAAACTGTTTTAAAACAATATCCTAACATAAAAGTGGCTGGTCTATGTAATGTTCCAATTGGTATGAAAAAATCTGTTATTGAGGTTTTAGAAGCTGATGAGAAAGATGTAGAGATCACTTTTGGTGGACTTAACCACTTTGTTTGGGCAAGAACTATCAAGCATAAGGGAGTAGATAAAACTAGAGAGGTTTTGGAAAAGATCCTATCTGGTAATGAAAATCTACCTGCAAACTTAAAAAATAGTACTCCTTGGATTAAAGAGCAGATTTTAGATACAGGAATGATGCCTTGTCCATATCATAGATACTATTATTTGAGTGATGAGATGTTAAATAGTGAATTAACTTCTTTTAGAGCTGGAAAGGGAACAAGAGGAGAACAAGTTAAACAGGTTGAGAAAGAGCTATTTGAACTATATAAAGATCCTAACCTAAATGTAAAACCTAAGCAATTGGAACAAAGAGGTGGACAATACTATTCAGATGCAGCTTGTGAACTTATCTGTTCTATCTATAATGATGCTGGTACTACAATGGTTGTTTCAACTAAAAACAACGGAACTATCAAATGCCTACCTGACAATGTTTCAGTTGAAGTAAGTTGTAAAATTTATAGAGATAAGTTAGTTCCACTTCCTCAAGAGGAGATGCCAATAGAGGTAAGAGGAATCCTACAACTTATGAAAAACTTTGAAGAATTGACAATAATGGCTGGTGTAAATGGAGATTATGGAAAAGCTTTACAAGCTCTAACTATCAATCCTTTAGTTACAAGTGGAGCTGTTGCTAAACATATTTTAGATGAAATAATTAAACAAAACTGGAAATATTTACCACAATTTCATCACTTAAACTGGGAGGTAAAATAATGAAAAAAATACTATTACTTTGTGCTGCTGGAATGTCAACTAGTATCCTAGTTAACAAAATGAAAGATGCTGCTACTAAAAATGGAATAGAGGTTGAGATAAAAGCAGTTAGTTTAGATCGTTTTGATTCTCATATTGATGAGTATGATGTATTTCTATTAGGACCACAGGTTAGATTCAAAAAAAATCAACTTCAACCTGTTGCTCATAAAGCAAATAAACCTTTGGAAGTTATCAATACTACAGATTATGGTTTGATGAAAGGTGAAAATGTTCTTAAGTTCGCTTTAGAATTGATTGAAAAAGGTATATAAAAAAACTAAAGAGAAATATTTCTCTTTAGTTTTTTTTTTAATAATTTTCTTTTCTAACTTCAAAATAACTTTGAGAATAGTTACATACTGGACATACTTCTGGAGCTTTAGGACCCATTACTAAATGACCACATACACGGCATTCCCACATTACTTGAACACCTTTTTCAAAAACTTTTTGCATCTCTACATTTTTCAATAAAGCACGATAACGCTCTTCATGAGATTTCTCTATAGCTCCTACTTTACGGAATTTTTCTGCCAACTCTGGAAATCCCTCTTCCTCTGCATCTTTAGCAAATCTATCATACATATCTGTCCACTCATAATTTTCTCCTTCAGCTGCTGCTAGAAGATTTTCTGCAGTATTCCTAATATGCCCTAAAGAATCAAACCATAATCTAGCATGCTCTTGTTCATTTCTAGCTGTTGATAAGAAAATTTCAGCTAATTGCTCATATCCCTCTCTTTTTGCTATTTCCGCAAAATATGTATATTTATTTCTAGCTTGACTCTCTCCTGAAAAAGCTTCCATTAAATTCTTTTCAGTTTTAGTTCCTGCATATTTATTTTCAGCTTTTTTTTCCTCTTTTATCTCTTCAAATACTGAAGATGGTTGCTTACAAATAGGACATTTAAAATCCTCTGTTAACTCTCCTTCATGGATATACCCACACACTGAACAACGATATTTTTTCATATTTTTTCCTCCTAATTCTTTACTTCTGTCTATATATGTTGTATGTAACATTTTTTCTGCCAAATTACTCAAAGGTTTTTCATAAAATTTTTTATATAATTCTAAAAGTTCTTTATTTTCATCACTTCTTTTTATTCTTAATTCTCTGTCTCTTATATACAGACCTTCTATTCTTTTTTTACGGAGTTCATCTCCCTTTTCAAGAGTTCCTTTAGGTTGACCACCACCACCTATACATCCACCTGGACAAGTCATAACTTCTATAAAATGATACTCCTCACCTGTTTTTTTCAAGTTATTTATAAATTCTCCAGCTGATTTAGTACCATATATAACAGCTATTTTTAATTCTAAATCCTTAATTTTTACAATTGCTTTCTTTACACTTTCCATTCCACGTACAGGTTCAAATTCTAGTAATTCATTTGGAGCATCTTCACCAGTTAAATATTTATATGCTGTTCTGAGAGCTGCTTCCATTACTCCACCTGTATTTCCAAAGATAACACCAGCTCCTGATGCCTCTCCCATTAATAAATCATAACTACCATTTTCTAAATTTGAAAATTCTATTTTCTCTTCTTTTGCCCATTTTGCCAATTCTCTAGTAGTTATAACATAGTCCATATCCCTCATATCTGGAATATTTAAGTATTCACTTGCTGCCTTCATTTCATCTCTACGAATTTCAAATTTTTTAGCTGTACAAGGAGTAACTGCTACATTTATAATTTTTTTAGGATCTATATTTTTATTTTTAGCAAAATATGTCTTTATAGTTGGACCTTGCATTCCTATTGGACTTTTTGAAGTTGAAAGATTCTTTCTCATATCAGGATAATATATTTCTAAATATTTTACCCATGCTGGACAACAACTTGTAAATTGTGGTAAAGAACCTCTACCATTTACAATTCTTTCAATTAATTCAGAAGCTTCTTCTAATATAGTTAAATCTGCAGCAAAATTTGTATCTAAAACATAATCTCCACCTAATTTTCTTAAAAGTGAAATCATCTTTCCTTGTAAAAACTCTCCGTCTTCTTCCCCAAACTCCTCTCCAATAGCTACACGTACAGATGGAGAAGTTGAAAATACAACTATTTTTTCTGAATCCTTTATAGCTTTTTTTACAAATTCATACTCATATTTTTCTGTGATACTAGAAGTCGGACATACATTAGCACATTGACCACAATTAATACATACTGCATTATTACCTGTATCTGACAATTTATAACTTCCATGTACTCCTATAAATTTTTCACAAACTTCCTTACATTGACCACATTTGATACACAAAGACTCATCTCTTACAATGGAAGGATTATCTAATTCAATTGGCACTCTAATATTTTCTGATAAATGTTTCATAATACCTCCTTTTAAAATATCTTTAATTTACTTCATTCCTTTCATATTTGTATTCATTACAATTATATATTAATTTTAACAATATGTCAATAGATTTAAAAAAGTTATTTTTCTCTATAATATCAAGCAATTGACACTAAAAAAAGCACCTAATTTTTGAATATATAATCCCTCATTTTTAAGTGCTTTTTATATCTTATAGTTTTTGATAAAATTTATTTATGTTCATATACATATTTTATACTATCTTAGTTGTCCAATCTTCAACATTCCAAACCTCTGTTGCTATATCCATATAAAAGTCTGGCTCGTGACTTACAAGTACTATGGTTCCCTTAAACTCTTTTAAAGCCCTTTTCAACTCTTCTTTGGCATCTACATCCAAGTGATTAGTTGGCTCGTCTAAAATAAGGAGATTAATCTCTCTCAGCATAAGTTTACATAGACGTACCTTAGCATTTTCTCCTCCAGATAAAACTTGCATCTGACTTGTTATATGGTTTGTAGTTAGACCACACTTGGCTAAAGCTCCTCTCACTTCAGCATTAGTCATACTTGGGAACTCATTCCAGATCTCATCTAGAGCTGTTGTTGTATTTCCAGCTTTCTCCTCCTGCTCAAAATATCCAATCTCTAAAAATTGTCCATGCTCCACCTCTCCAGAAAGAGCTTTTATCTTTCCTAACAGTGTCTTTAAAAGAGTTGATTTTCCTAGACCATTTACCCCTTTAATAGCTATTTTTTGATTTCTTTCAATAGTGAAATTAAGAGGTTTAGTCAAAGCTTCATTATAACCAATCACCAAATCCTTTACTGTTATAACCTCTCTACTTGGTGTTCTAGCTGAACTAAATCCAAATGTTGGTTTTGGTTTTTCCTTAGCTATCTCTATTATATCCATTCTATCCAATTTTCTCTGTCTATCTTTTGCCAAGTTTGTAGTTGCTACTCTAGCTTTATTACGAGCTATGAAGTCCTTTAGATGTTCTATCTCTTTCTGTTGCTTCTTATATGCCTGTTCTAGCTGTCTCTTCTTCAATTCATACATCTCTCTATATTGATAATAATCTCCTGTATAACGAGTTAAAACAGCATTTTCAACGTGGTATATTACATTGACAACTGAGTTTAAGAACGGTATATCGTGAGATACCAATATAAAAGCATTCTCATAGTTTTGTAAGAAGTTTTTTAGCCACTCTATATGATTCTCATCTAAGAAGTTAGTTGGCTCGTCCAATATTAATATCATTGGATTTTCTAATAAAACTTTTGCAAGCAGTATCTTTGCTCTCTGACCTCCAGATAGTTCTGATACATCTCTTTCAAGTCCTATATCCATAAGTCCTAGCCCTTTAGCATACTCCTCTATTTTAGAATCTAAAGAGTAAAATTCACCACTATCTAAAATACTTTGAATCTCTCCAACCTCTTCCATCAATGAATCCATCTCTTCAGGAGTACAATCTCCCATCTTTTCATATAGACTCATCATCTCTTGTTCTAGCTCAAACATATGATTGAAGGCTGATCTTAGAATATCTCTAATAGTTTTACCCTTTTCTAAAGTGCTATACTGATCCAAATAACCAGTGGTGATGTGATTACACCAAGTAACTGTTCCTTCATCAGGCATCAAATTTCCTGTTATTATATTTAAAAAAGTTGTTTTTCCCTCTCCATTAGCTCCAACAAGTCCAATATGCTCCCCCTTTAAAAGTCTGAAAGAAGCATCTTCCAATATAGTTCTTGAACCAAAGCCGTGACTCACATTTTTTACGTCTAATATACTCATTAATTCTCCCATCAATCTATTTTATTCTTGTTAATATACAAATAATCTATATCATTTGTATCTCGTACATTTAATATAGATTATTTTTGTCCATATACATATTTTATTTTAAGTATCCTATTAGTAGAGCTATATCATTACCTGTGACTCCACTTATTCTTGAAGCTTCTCCTATTGATAGTGGTCTGATCTCTTCTAGTCCACTTCTAGCTATATTAGATATTCCTTTTACAAGTGAGAAATCAAAATCCTTAGGTATTCTCATCTCCTCTAATTTTTTAAACTTCTCTATCTGTTCATTCTCTCTTTGAATGAAAATATCATATTTTATAATTGTTTCTATCTGATTTTTTATGAATTCAGGATAATCTTCAATCTCTGTAACCTCTTTCAAGCTATCATAAGTTACCTCTTTAACTTTTAATAGCTCACCTATTTTTATCCCTTTAGCAAACTTTTGATTAGAACCAAGTTTTTCCAATAACTCATTAGCTTTTACCATTGGTACACTTATGTTTCTAAGTCTCTCTATCTCTGTATTAACTATATTGATTGCATTCTCTAAATATTCTAATCTCTCCTTAGATAGTATTCCAATCTCTTTTGCTTTTTCAGACAATCTCATAAAAGCATTGTCAAATCTCAATGTCAATCTATACTCTGAACGAGAAGGTAAAACTCTATATGGCTCTGGAGTTTTTTTATGAATTATATCATCAACCAAAACTCCTATATACCCTTCACTCCTATCTATGATTACAGGCTCTTTTCCATCTATCTTTCTAGCAGCATTCACTCCAGCCATAAATCCTTGACAAGCTGCCTCTTCATATCCTGATGTTCCATTTATCTGTCCAGCAAAATATAGTCCAGAGATCTTCTTACTCTCTAGACTCGGATATAGTTGTGAGGCTGGTGCATAATCATATTCCACAGCATAACCATGTCTCATTATCTTAGCATTTTCAAGCCCAGCTATAGTTCTCATCATAGCCTCTTGAGCAAATGGTGGCATAGCTGTTGTAAGTCCATTTACATAGATCTCCTCTGAATCTGCTGACTCCAGCTCCAAGAAAATCTGATGATTTGTCTTATCTGGGAAGTTTAATACCTTTCTATCTAGTGACGGACAGTGTCTTGGTCCATGTGTCTCTATTATTCCACTAACTATTGGAGAGTATTTTAACATATCTTTAGCTACCTCTATTGTCTTTTCAGTTGTATGAGTAAGCCAAGTTGGAACTACATTGTTTCTCTCTTTATTTGTAAATATTGAAAAATATCTTGGATGCTCCTCACCTTTTAGCTCCTCCATCTTAGAAAAATCTATGCTTCTTCTATCCAATCTTGGTGGAGTTGCTGTCTGATATCTCTCTATGTGTATCCCGTGAGCTCTCAATGAATCAGATAGTTTCTCTGCTGATTCCTCTCCCTGTCTTCCTGCTGAATAAGTTACATCTCCAATTACAATCTTTCCTTTTAAAAATGTTCCTGTTGCTAAAACTACTGCCTTAGCAAAGTATGTGATGCCCAATCTTGTCCTGATACCTTTGATCTCTCCTTTATCTACAATTATCTGCTCTACACAGTCTTGTACCATATTAAGATTTTCAGTATTTTCAAGTTTCTTTCTCATTTTTGTTCTATATAGATACTTATCAGCTTGACCTCTTGTTATTCTAGCTGCTGGACCCTTACTCTCATTTAGATGTTTCAACTGAAGATTGTACTCATCTGTATGCCTTCCCATCTCTCCACCTAAAATATCCATCTCTGCTACTAAATTACTCTTTCCAGGTCCTCCTATGGAAGGATTACAAGACATCATTGCTATTGTATCTAAATAAAGAGTAAATATTGCTGTATCTTTTCCAAGTCTAGCTGTGGCAAGTGCAGCTTCAACTCCTGCATGTCCTCCACCTACGACTATTACATCATAAATTTTCTTCATAGTTTTCCTCCTAACTACATAAATTAAGAAAGAGGATTACTCAAATTGAGAATCCTCATTTCTTTATTTTCCAACACAGAAATTGCTAAAAATATGATCTAGTAGATCTTCACTAGATATCTCTCCAGTTACTTCTGAAAGTGAATCTAGAGCACCTTTTATATCTACTGCCATAAGATCCATTGGTAATCCTGAATTTATAGTATCAAAAATATTTTCTACATATTGCTTTGTCTTTTCTAATGCTGATTTATGTCTTACATTTGTAAGAGTAATTTTTTGTGAGCTATCCTCCACATTCTCATCAATGATGTGACGATATATCTCATCTTCCATCTCATCAATCCCTATGTTTTTCATAGCAGATATCTCTATCCATTTGCTAACTTTAATCAATTTAGATAGATCTACCCTTCTCTCAATATCAATCTTATTTAAAATCCCTATTACCTTTTCACTATTAATAGCTTCATGTATTTTGAAATCTTCCTCTTCTAGCTCTTTCGAACCATCTATTACAAAGAGTATCAAGTCTGCACTATCAATCATCTTTTTAGATTTCTCCACACCGATATTTTCAACAATATCATCTGTTTTTCTAATTCCAGCTGTATCTACTAATATCAAAGGAATTCCTTTTAAATTTACAACCTCTTCGATTACATCTCTTGTTGTTCCAGGAATGTGAGTTACAATGGCTCTCTCCTCACGTAAAACTGAATTTAACAGGCTTGACTTACCTACGTTAGGTTTACCTACTATGGCAGTCTTAATTCCCTCTTTAATCATCTTTCCTTTGTCATAAGACCTAATCAATCTATCAGCTGTATCCACTACCTCTTGAAGATTTCCTACAAGATTCTCTGGAAGTGGATCGTCTATTCCCTCTTCTGGATAATCTAATACAACATTTATATGAGCTGCCACATCTAATATCAATTCTTTTAGATGTTCTATCTGCTCTTTAAGATCTCCTCTAAGCTGATTTAATGATAGAGAAACTGATTTTTCAGTCTTTCCGTGAATTATATCTATAATTGCTTCTGCTTGAGTTAGATCTATTCTTCCATTTAAAAATGCTCTTCTAGTAAACTCTCCAATCTCAGCATGTCTTGCTCCATATTTTAGGACAGTCTCTAGTAATTTCTCTGTAATTATATATCCACCATGGCAGTTTATCTCTATTACATTCTCTTTTGTATATGTATGTGGAGCTCTCATTATAGAAACCATTACCTCATCTATAATCTCTTCACCATCATAAATATGACCATAGTTTATACTGAAATTCCTTAAATCTTCAATCTTCTTTCCAGACTTTGGTTTAAAAATTTTCTCAAGAATTATAAAAGCGTCGCTCCCTGAAATTCTTACAATACCTATTCCACCTTCTCCTCTTGGTGTAGATATAGCTGCTATTGTATCAAAAAGCATACTTGCCTCCTATTTTTTTCTCTTAATTACAATATATCTCTTTGGATCTCTTCCCTCACTATAAGTATCTAGTTCAGGGTATTTATTAATCACTTCGTGAATTATCTTTCTCTCTCTTGGTGGCATAGGATTCAATCTTACTGGTCTAGTAGTTTTTAAAGCTTTTTCTGCCATTTTCTTCCCAAGCTCTTTCAATGTTTCTGTTCTTTTAGCTTTAAATCCCTCTACATCAACCTCTATTCTATACTCCTTCATAAGAGTATTCAATAGATACTCAAAACTATTTAATGTCTTACCTTTCTTACCAATGATAATTCCGTTGTCTTCTCCATAAAGATTAACTAAATAGTTTCTATCATTTATTCTATCAATTTCAACATCTAAAACCAAACCAATATTTTCTAAAAGCTCTTCTGCTTTAGCTTTTATCATATCAGTTGCATCTTTTCTCTCTTTTTTATTTACCTTTACCTCTGACTTTACTTCAATATCTCGTTTTTTCTTAGTTTCAATCTCTTTAGCTATCTCTTTTTCTACCTTTATTTCAGTCTTCTTAACTTCTTTTTTTACTTCAGCTTTTAAGCTTTTATCTATCTCAATTTCATAGATTCCGTCTTTCGTAAATAAACCTAAAAAAGACCTACTTTTTTGTTTTTCAACCACACTTTTAACTTGTTCAGGAGTTGCTTCCATAATCTTTAATGCTCTAGTTATAGCTTGTTCCTGACTCATAGCTTTTATTTCTATCACATTACTCATACAATTAATCTCCTTTTTTCATAATCAAGTATTGTTGCACTACTGAAGCAACACTTGATGTTAACCAATAAATTTGTAATCCCGCTGGCATTTTGTAAGATATAAATACCATCATTAGAGGAAACATATACATCATATTCTTCATTTGAGGATTATCTGATGATCCCATTAATTTTTGTTGGAAAAATGATACTACTCCATTTAAAACAGGTAATATATAATAAGGGTCTGGATTAATTAATTGCAACCATAAAAATGTTGATTCCTGAGGAACATTTGCAGGATTTCTTAATACTCCAAACAATGCCCATAGTATAGGAAGTTGTATCAATAATGGAAGACATCCCCCCATAGGATTAACTTTATGCTTTTGATATAACTCCATAGTTTTTTGATTTACCATTTTAGGATCATTTTGATATTGTTGTTTAATCTTTTCAAGTTCAGGTTGTAATGCCTTCATACTCTTCATAGATCTATCTTGTTTTAAAGTTAATGGAAGTAATATAATTTTTATAACTATTGTAGCTAATATTATTGCCACTCCAAAGTTTCCTGTTAAGCTATGCATTAAATTTAAAAGAGCAGAAATAGCCCCCGTTAATAAACCATAAATATAACTCATTAATCCTCCTAATTTTTTCTCTCACATTTTTTCTATTTTTTTTCTGGTACAGGATCATATCCACCAGGATGAAAGGGATGACATTTCAAAATTCTTCTTACGCCTAAATAGCCCCCCCTTATTATCCCGAATCTCTCTATTGCTTCATAAGCATAAGCTGAGCAAGTGGGATAAAATCGGCAATTTTTGCCTAAAAATATAGATATATACTTTTGATAAAATTTAATCAATAAAAGCATAATTTTTTTCATAGTCATTTTTCCTACTTAAATAATTTAACATTTTTAAGAACTTTATTCAAATCTTTTTCAATATCAAAAAAACTTAATTTTTTAATATTTTCTCCTGCAGTTCTTTTAGCCACAAAAATAATATCATAACCATCTTTTAAATTTTCTTCATTTTGACGATAATACTCTCTAAATAATCTTTTTAATCTGTTTCTACAAACGGCATTTCCAGTCTTCTTACTTACAACAAAGCCACATCTTTTTAAATTACTATCATTTCTCTTAAAAAAAATAAGAGAGTAATAACCAAAACTTTTTCTTCCCGAATTGTAGATTATTTGAAACTCTCTGTCTTTCTTCAAATTATTCATGATTATTATTCTCCTAAATAATACGCTATTTCCGATAAAAGGCTCTTGTAAAAACCCGGTGATATATAACACCGGGTTCTATGCTGATAATACTTTTCTACCTCTAGCTCTTCTTCTTTTTAATACTTTTCTACCGTTTTTAGTAGCCATTCTAGCTCTGAACCCGTGATCTTTTTTTCTTTTAGCTTTATTTGGTTGATATGTTCTTTTCATTCTTTTTCACCTCCGAAAAAAATTCTATATTTCAGATAAGAATTTTATAGTATTTTTGTCATTTTGTCAAGTATTTATTGAAAAATATAAAAAAATAAAAAATAACAAACTATAACCTAGTATGTTTTTTTGTATTTTGTTTTTTTGTTCTATGTACAGACCAAGATAAAAAAAATTTTTTGATTAAGCTATATTTTTCAAGGACTAAATGAAAATTATTTAAAAAAAATATTAATGATTGTATACACAATATAAAAACTAGATTTTTGAAGGCATTTTTAACATAAGAATAAAATTAGCCCTCTATTTTTAATAGTTTTATATGATAAAAATTATTACTGTGTATATACAAATAAATCAATAATTATTTTTATTGAGATTTTAAGATAAAAGATAAATAAAACCCTTTGAAAAATAAGGATAAATTGAAGTATATAAATATTATTGATTATATACATTTGATAAGGTATTTAATTTTTACATATTCTTATGTGGTATTCAAATATTTATTGAAAGAAAAAGCTAGAAAAATTAAGCTTTTTAAAAAAACATCTTTTATTAATATTCATATACATATTTAAAAGCTCTCATTTTTATTGAGTTTTCTTTAGAAGGAGAAGTTGCATAGGATTTACTAACTCAATAAAATAAAGATTAGTTAAAATATTATATAAATTTAAAAATATTATTGTCAATATACATAAAAAATGGTATATTATTGATTATATACATTTTTGAAGGAGATAATTTTATGAAAAAAGACGAGAAAGCAACTTCAAATGAATTAGATAGTTTTAATATTGTCAAGACTGGATCTTTATTAGAGGATATTAAAAAAGTTGAGGTCAAATTGAATGAAGTTCCAGATATTGAAGTAAAAGAAGTGGTAATAAAGGAGACAGGAAATTTTTTAAATTTGAAAGATAATATAATAAACATTCCTGTAGAGATGATTGTTTTTCCATTTTTTACTCCTCAAAAACAGAATAAGAGAATAAATTTTCAATATTCATTTGAAGATTTAGGAGTTACAATGTCATGTACATTGATAGCTAAAGATAGTAAGGACAAGGTTTTTCAACCCTCTATATTTGAAGAGAAGATATATACATATCTAATTTCAATGTATGAATTAAAAAAAGAAATCAACGATACAGATGAGTACATAGAATTTGAAATATCAGATTTTATTGTGAATTTTTTGGGAAATAAGATGAATAGAACCTATTATACAAAGGTTGAACAAGCATTGAAAAACCTAAAGAATACTGAGTATCAATTTGTAGTTTCAAATCATACAAAGTTAGGAAATTACAAATTTGAAGATGAGGAGTTTAAACTTTTAACCTATCAAAAATTAGAAAAGGGAAGAAAAAAATATTATAGAGTGACTCTGAATAAAAATATCAGACAAAAAATAAAGGATAAGAGATATATTAAGTATAACTCTAGATCTTTATTAGAGATACTTACAAAAGATCCTATAGCAGGAAGAATCTATAAGTACATAAGTAAAATAAGATATGACAAAGATAGAGATAGAATGAATTTGAGAACTTTAGCTGCAATTATCCCTTTAAAAACAGAACAAATAACAGAGAGACCAAATAAAAATGGTGTAATGAAACAGTATGTTCTCTGTAGATTAAAGCAGGTATTAAAAAGAGTTGAAAAAGCCTTTGATGTATTGGTGGAGTTAGGGTATATTTTAAACTATACATCACAGTATACAAAAGAGGAAGATACCTATTACTTAGACTATATTTTTAATAGAGAAAAAGATGGAAACTGTCATGTTTCAACATATATTGAAAATAGAGCAGTTCCAACTTCAAATGTTAAGAAAAATATTTACTATAACAAGAATGATAGCATAGAAGATGCTGAAATAGTTGAATTTGAAAGTGAAAAAACTCCTATTAAAGAGAGTGTGCCTGTAAAAATAACTAAAAAAGTTACAGATGCTACTGAATTTACAGATGAGATACTAGATAGAATTAAAAAGGCAAAAAGAAATATCTATGTACAAAAAGCTTGGGATAAGAGAACTGAGACTAAGATCAAGAAGATCTTTAAAGAAGAGGGGGAAGAAAAAACAAAAGAGGTTTTAAATATTTTATACAAGAATTTAACTGGAAATATAAAAACAACGCTTGTACAGTATATAAATGGAGTATTAAAAAATTTATCTGCTAATGAGAAAAATAATAATAAACAGAATTTGACTCTATTCTCTAACATTTTAAAAGAAAAGGGATTAAAAAGCAAAAAACAGATAAACCAAGCTAGAAGAAATCAAAAGAAAACAGTTTTAAATAATATTTCAGAGATAATAGATGATAAAAATGTACCTAAGAGTATTATAGAGGAATTTGAAAGTTATGATGAGTATGAAAAATTAAAAATAGAGGAGAAAGCTCTGGAGCTTTGTTCTAGCGAGATGGGAGTAGATATTAACTTCCTACTGGCAATGAAAGTCAAAACACGTTCAATATATATAGGTGCAATAAAAGATTATATAGAGAGAGTTATGAAAGAGAGATAAAAATTCATGTATATGATCAATAATAAAAAAAAGCCAAACATACTTGTTTGGTTTTTTTATTAAATAGCTATTTTTTACTAGAAACCCAATAGACAATAGATGATACTAAACCTGGATTTCTATATCTATGAGGAGTGTTCTGCTTGATAAAAATTGAATCCCCTTCATATAAGTGATACAGAGCACTATCTAATTCTATCTCTAGCTCTCCCTTGATGACAATACCGATTTCATCATAGCTATGCCCCCAAGTCATATCACTAAAAGAACTCTCTTCGTCAATTGTAATTGCTATTCCATTTAAGCTAGCTTTTTTATTTAATAAACTTTCAACTTTTATATTTGTTTCAATATTTTTTAAAATCTCTTCTCTTTCAGTAGCTCTAGTGATTGGATTAGTACCAACTTCTTCATCAAGTATTTCCATTAGATTTATTCCTAAAGCTGAACATATTTGCTGTAAATTATTAATTGATGGGCTATTAAGATCTCTTTCAATATTACTTAAAAATCCAATTGAAAGCCCAGTAATTTCTGATAAATGTTTTAAGGTATAGTCTTTATTTTTTCTAACTGTTTTAATTTTTTCCCCTAGTTTCATTAATGGCTAGTCCTCCAATTCAAAAAAATCTAATTATTAAGATTATAACATAAAGATCAATTAAAGTAAATTCTAAAAAGCTAAAAAAGGAAAAAAAGTGAAAAAATTACAATATTTTAGAACAAGAACATTAAAAAATTTCAAAAAAATGGAAGTTTAGTATAGTGAAAAAAATATTATTATAATAGATAAACACTGTATAATCATCAGTTTGTTAAATGATAAAAGATTATGATAAATGTATTTGTTAAATAAAGCATTTCATTAAAGTGAAAAAATTCTTGAAATATTTTAGATGTTGTGCTATACTTCTCATGTATTTAAAAAAAACGATAATATACATAAAGAGAACGAAATATATTGTAAAATTATATTAAACTTTTGTAAAATTAGATTAAACAAAGAAGGAGAAAATGATGGATGTTATTAAAGGAGTAGTTTTATTATTTGTGGTTTTAGGAGGATTTTCATTATTCAGTATGAAAGCACCGAAAGGGATGAAAGCCATGGGAGCTTTAGCAGGAGCAGCAACAGCAAGTTTCTTGGTAGAGGCATTTCAATTATATGTTGGTGGAGACCTTTTTGGAGTTCCTTTTTTAGGAGAAGTTGGTAAAGCAGCAGGATCAATGGGAGGAGTTGCAGCAGCGATATTAGTACCATTAGCATTAGGAGTTAATCCTACATATGCAGTATTAACAGGAGTTTCTGTAGCAGGATTTGGAATATTACCTGGATTCTTAGCTGGATATATTTTATCATTTGTAATTCCAAAAATAGAAGAAAAAGTACCACAAGGTTTAGATTTAATATTTGTAATATGTTTTATGGCACCAGTAGCTAGATTGATAGCATCAGTATCTAACCCTATTGTAAACTCTACTCTATTAAATATAGGAAGAATATTGGAATCTGCATCACATTCTAGCCCAATTTTGATGGGAGTTATCTTAGGTGGAGTAATAACTGTAGTAGCAACTGCACCACTATCATCAATGGCTCTAACAGCTATGATGGGATTAACAGGTGTACCTATGGCAATTGGAGCATTATCAGTAATGGGATCATCTTTTATGAATGGAGTATTTTTCCACAGAATGGGATTTGGAGATAGAAAAACTACAA
>JAHHSZ010000034.1 GCA_020024915.1 Fusobacterium sp.
TATGAAGAAAATATGAAATAGAAGAGATAAAAAAAATAAAAAAAAATAAATATCAATCATACTAGTATCAAATTACTGATATATACTTTGAACTGTGATAAGAACAATAAAAGTGCTAATCTTTGTAATTATCTCACTCATTGAGATGATAATCTATATTCTCCCGAATAAATATATGATTATCATCTAAGTAAATAACTGTATGTCAGTTAATATAAATAGATACTAGGGGGTATTTTTATGAAAAAATCAATACTATTGTTAGGAGCATTTTTAGCTACAGTTGCTATAGCTCAAGCCAAAGAGATCATACCAGTTCCAGTAGTTGTAGAAGAAGAGCCAGTGGAAATCGTAGAAAATGATATTATCTTAGTTCAGGAGCAGCCAGAAGTATTCAAACCAAATGGATCTTTAGATCTACAATATAGATACTATGGAGAGACTGAAGGAAAAGATAGAGCTAATGCTTGGAATCCAAACAATGATTATTCAAGAACACAAATAAAAGGGAACATAAACATGACAAAAAATCAGAGCTTAGAGTTCAGAGTTAGAGATTACAACTCTCTAAATGAGCATCCAATGATGGCTGGAAGCAATAATAATGGAACTGAATCAAGAGTTAGATATTTTTATGATCATGGGAAGTTAGGAGATTCAAAAGTTGATTTAAGATCAAGAGTTCAATACAAAAATAAGACTGTTAATAAAACTCAAAATGTACAGTACCAAGCAAGATTTAACTTTGCAGACTATATGTTCAATAACGATTTTGTAAAAACTGATTATTTTGAAATTGCTCCAACTTATGGATATACATGGGGAAGTAACAATAGTTCAAACTATGAAAATAAATTAGGAGTGAACTTATATTCATATTTTACACTACCTTTAAACTTCTCAACAGAGTTTAATTTATATGCAACTGAGCACTTTTTTGGAAGAGATCAATTATTCAATGATGGAATGAATGCAAAAGATAAGAACTTAACTTTAGATATGGAGTTTTATATTTACAATACAACAAATTTATATAAAAATGGAGGATTTGCTGTAGATTTTGGATTTGAAGGTGGATATGATCCATATACTTGGTCACAAGAGAAACAATTTGGAACTCCTAAAAACACTAGTGTATTAGGAACTGACAAAGATAAATATAGTTTATATGCATTACCATATGTTCAAGCAAACTATGCTATAACAGATAATATGAGTGTTTACGCAGCAGCAGGAGCTGAATACAGAAACTGGACAATAGATAGTAATAAATCTGCATCTACATGGAGATGGCAACCAACAGTATGGGCAGGATTTAAAACTACTTTCTAATTAATGAATATATCATATAATGTAGACTGTTGATTTTTCAACAGTCTATTTTCATATAAACAATAAAATTTTAGGAGAGCAGAGTAACTTTGTTGCTTTGTTTTTTGTATAGCTAAAAGTAATGAAAAGTTATAAAAGTAGGTTGAAGTGGGATATTATGTGCTATAATCATGTGTTTCAATAAATAAAATTTATAAAAATAAACAAAAAAAGTTTTAAAAATATAGAAAATTAAAAATAAAAGACAGAATATGTTCACAAGTTGTTCATAAATTTAATTTATACTAAATAATAAAACTAAAATAAGAGGTGTTGAAAGAAAAATGAACAGAATATTGATAATAGATGATGAAGAGCAAATAAGAAATATAGTAAGAATATATCTTGTAAAAGAGGGATATGAAGTGGCAGAAGCTGAAGATGGAGAGGAGGGATTGAAGATATTTTATGAAAAGCCTTTTGATTTGATACTGCTAGATGTAATGTTACCTAAAAAAGATGGATGGAGCATTTTGAGAGAGGTAAAAAAATATACTAAAACACCAGTGATAATGCTCACTGCAAGAGATGAGATTGAAGATGAAATTTTTGGGTTTGAGATAGGAGCAGATGACTACATTACAAAACCATTTAATAATAAAGTTTTACTTGCAAGAATAAAGACTTTACTAAAGAAAACTAATATATTGATAGAGAGCTCCATAGAGATAGGAGAGTTAACAATAAATGACAGTTCACACTATGTAGCTAATTTGACTGGAGAGATAGATTTAGCACCTAAAGAGTATGAACTACTGATGTATTTGATAAAAAATAATAGGATTGCATTGAGTAGAGAGAAGCTTCTAAATGAGGTATGGGGGTATGATTTTTATGGAGAAGATAGAACTATAGATGCACATATAAAGAATTTGAGAAAAAAAATTGGAAAAAAAGCTATAAAAACAGTGAGAGGGATTGGTTATAAACTAGATCTGTAAAGGAGAGACATGAAAAAAGTATTTTATAAGATATTTATCTATGTCTGTTTAATAACTTATCTTCCTTTAATGCTTATGTATGTATTCAATTATCTTTATGCAGATAAGTATATAATAGAGCAGGATAAGAAAAATTTAATCAAGATAGCTGAATCATTAGATTTAAATAAATTAAGAAGAGATAGAAAAGAGGAAAAAAATTTTAAGAATACAAATATAAAAGTATATTTGAGAAATATTGAGTTAAATAGAGATGATAAGGATACTAATTTTATTAAATATGTAAATAAAAATAGTCTAAAAATTGATTTGAAAGATATGATACTCAACGAGTATAGAGTAAAATTAGTAAAACTATCATCGTTGACAAATCATCTTTTTTTAGTGAAAAAAATTTCAGAGAAAGAGATTGTTGTATTGATAGGAGAGGTCATAGAGTCCAAAGTTGTATTGGAGAAGATGATAGGAGTATACAAAAGGTATACTCTATTTATAATTCCAATGATTTTAATTATAACCTATATAGTGTCTAGAAGGATATCAAAGCCAATAGAGATATTGGAGAAGGTATCATATAGAATTTCAAATCTTGATTTTACAGAGACAATAAAGATCAAGTCTAAAAATGAATTGGAAAGTCTAGGAAATAGTATAAATAGAATGGCGTTGAAATTGAAAGAGAATATTGAAGAGCTAAATTCTTTAAATGAAAAATTAAAATCTGAATTGTTAGAAAAAGAAAGATTGTTGGAGACAGAGAAGATATTCATGAGAACTATTGGACATGAATTAAAAACACCAGTAGCTATTATAAATGGATATATGGAAGCATTACAAGATGGAATGATAGAGGAAAAAGATGTGAAAAAGACATATGATATTGTCTATGAAGAAGGAATGGCTATTAATAAGATTGTAAAAGATATAAATAACTATTTGAAATTGGAATTTAAAAACTTAAATATAATATATGAAGATGTGGAGTTGGAGAGCTTAATTAGAAAGAGTTTGAAAAAGTATCAATTGGATATAGAAAGTAAAAACATAGAGTTGTCACAAAACTATGGGAAGAGAGTTTTGAAAACTGACAAAAAACTTTTTAATATAGTTTTAAATAATTTGCTAACTAATGCTATAACCTATGTTGACGAGAACAGAAGAATAGGAATAGAACTTACAGAAGAAAAGCTTGTAATTAGAAATACTTCCAAAGAGATGTCACAGGAGGAGATTGAGAAGATATTTGACCTATTTTATAAGATGGACAAATCAAGAAATAGAAAATATGGTGGAACAGGATTAGGATTATCTATTGTAAAGAATATTTTGGAAAATTTAAACTTAAAATACTCATTTATTTATGATAAAATTAAGAAAGAGGTTGAATTTATCATAAAATTTTAATAAAATCTATTGACTCTCAAGTCACTTTATAGTTTATAATAAACTAGTTGCAGACATTGAAATGGAGATGAGAGAGGTGGGGAAAAAAGAGCTAATAATATCTTCGACTAAAAAGATGATATTGGAAAAGGGATATAGAAATACATCAGTGGAAGACATAACAAACTGTGCTGGAATTTCCAAAGGAAGTTTTTATACATATTTTAAAAGTAAAAATCTAGTGATAGATCATATATTAGAGGAGATTATAAATAAGCTAAAGATTGAGACTGCTATTGATAGAAGGGTTAGTCTGGTAAACAATGTGAAGAAACTGGTAAGAAATAGGATCATTTTAGAGGATGAGAATTTAAAAGATAATCTGGTGATGATCAATCTATTTAGAAACATTGCTCTGTTAGATGAGAGAACTCTAACACTATTAAAGGAGATAGAGGGCTTGATAGTGGATAAAATGAAGTGTATAATTGAAGCTTACTCCAAGGAGATCAAAATAGATGAGAGCGAAGTGGATTTTTACTCAAAAATGTTGAGCAGTATAATAACTAACTACAAAACATTTACTCTTTTTATCTCTGAGAAAGATGAAGACTTTACCAAAGATATTGAGGAGATAAAAGATAAATATAACTCGAAGGAGTTTAAAAAAAATATTGAGATAATATCAGAGAGTATTTTAAAAATTTTAATATATTAGGAGGTAGATTTATGAAAAAAACTGTGGGATTACTTTTATTATTAAGTAGTTCAGTTTTTGCAAGAGAGCTTACTCTAGACCAAGCTATTCAGCTGGCATTAGATAACAGTAAAGAGATGAAAATATCAGAAAAAGGTGTAGAATCTGCTAAATTAAACGTGAGTGTAGCTTTTAAAAATGCTTTACCAAGTGTGGTATATACAGGATCATATACAAGAAGTGAGTATGACAGAAGAATAACAAGAGAAGAAAGACCAAGTCACAGATTGGATCAAAATAACAAATATACTGTTGCTAAAGGTGGGTATTCACAAAAAATAACTATATCTCAACCTATCTTTCAAGGAGGAGCAATATTAGGAGGAATACAATACGCTAAGGCTTATAAAGGGATTGCTAATCTTAAGTATTTAGAGGATAAAAGAGATGTAAGATTAGATACTATTAAGATATATTCAGATATAGTGAAAAATGAGAAGGATTTAGAAGCTTTATTATCATCAAAAAATGAGTTACAGGCTACATATAGCAAGCAAAAAGCTCAATTAGATTTGAGATTGATAACAAAAGCAGATTTATTAAAAACTGAATATTCGATATTAGAAGTGGAATCAGAAATAATTGGAGCACAGAATAGAGTTGCTGTTCAAAAGGAAAGTTTAAGATTAAAATTAGGTATTCCTAAAGGAGAAGAGATTTCAGTTGTGGAGTTTGATGTACCTATGTATTTAAGTAGAAATATTGATTTTCAAAGTGACATGGAACAGGCAAAAACTAAGAGTATAGATGCTTTAATAGCTAATAGCTATGTAAATGTAGCAGAGGCTTCAAAAAAAGTGGCTAGAGCTGATATGTTACCACGTGTTAGTGCATTTGCTAGTTATGGTGTGGAATCAGATAGAAGAAAATATAATACAACTATGGATGATGCTGAATGGAGGGGTGGAGTTCAAGTAACTTGGAATGTATTTGAATTTGGAAAAAACTATGACAACTATAGAGTGGCAAAACTTAATCAAGAGCAAGAGGAGTTAAAAGAGAAAATTTCACAAGATAATATAGATGTAAATGTAACTGCAGCTTATCTTGAGCTAATAAGGATGGAAAAAAATAGAGATTCTAAATCAAGAGCTTTAGAGGCAGCTTTAGAAAACTACAGAATGGATAAGGAAAAATATCTTGCTGGATTAATTTCAACAATTGACTTTTTGGATTCAGAGACTCAATTGAGAGAGGCAAAAGTTGGATATAATGAAGTTGTAATTGACTATCTATATGCATTTGAAAGATATAGATCAATGTTGATTTAGTAAAATAGATAAATTTAGGAGGAAAAGATAATGAAAAAAGCTAAATATTTAGTATTTGTATTAATGCTAATGCTAGTAGGTTGTGGAAAGAAAAAAGAGGAAAAAGTAATAGAAAAACCTGCTAAATATGTTGTAACTGAGCCAGTGAAAACAAGAATAATGAACCAAGTATTCAGAACAGATGCTATCCTTGAACCAAAAGGAAAGATAGATCACCAAACAGAAAAAGGTGGAATAGTTGAGAAAATATTAAAGAAAAATGGAGATAAAGTAAAAAAAGGTGAGCTAGTAATGGTACTATCTGATAGTGCAACAGAGTCAGCTTATTTTACAGCAAAAGCTAATTATGCTTCTAGCAAGTCATCAATGGAGATAGCTAGAAACAACTATGAAAAATTTAAAAAATTGTATGATCAAGAGTTAATTTCATATCTTGAGTATATAAATTATGAAAATAACTATATCAATGCTAAGGGAGCTTATGAATCAGCGAAAGCTAGCTATGAATCAGCAAAATCAGATTATGATAAGTTATCAAGAAGAGCAGAGATAGATGGAATAATAGGGAATTTATTTGCTAAGGTAGGGAAAAAGGTAGCTGGAACAGATACAGTATTTACAGTTATAAATGACAATCAAATGGAGACATATGTAGGATTCCCAGCTGAATGGTTAGATGAGATAAAAGTTGGTATGGAAGTTCAAGTTGAGGTTCCAGATATTAGCAAGACTTTAACAGGAAAAATTGTTGAGATAAATCCAATTGCTGAATCTGACACTAAAAAATTTATGATTAAGGTAGCTATTGATAATAAAGATAAGAGTATAAAAGATGGAATGTACTCATATGTAACTGTTCCAGCTGGAAAAACAGAGGCTCTATCAATTGATGATGAGGCAATTTTTGTAAGAAACTTGGTTTCATATGTATATAAGATTGAAAACGATCAAGCTACAAGAGTGGAGGTAAAAACAGGAGCGACTAACTTGCCATATACTCAAATCTCATCTAAAGATATAAAAGAGGGAGATAAGATAGTTGTTAAAGGAGTATTTGGTCTTGAAGAGGGAGACAAGATTAAAGAAAATATAGAAGCTAAACAATAATAGAGAAATAACGAGGTGAAAATAGATGACATTAGCAGGTTTGTCAATACGTAGACCAGTTGCAACAACAATGGTAATGATTTCCATCATGTTTATTGGTCTTATGGCTATGTTTACAATGAAATCAGAGTTACTGCCAAATATGGAAATTCCTGTCGTAACAATTAGTACAATTTGGAATGGAGCTGTAGCTGAAGACGTAGAAACACAGATTACAAAAAAAATAGAGGAAATTCTTCCTAATGTTGAGGGAATAGACAAAATAGAATCAACATCATCATTTGAACAATCATTGGTAGTGGTTAAATTTAATTTTGGAGTAAATGCTAATGATAAAACTACTGAAATTCAGAGAGAATTGTCAAAAATAACCAATGAACTACCAAAAGACGCAAATACTCCAGTTGCTAAAAAGGTAGATGCAGGTTCTGGAAATTTAACTATGGTTACTATGTTTGCAGCACCAAATAGAGGGGAGTTAAGCACATTTGTAGAGGAATATTTAAAACCTAAATTAGAAAGTTTAACAGGGATAGGGCAAGTTACTGTATTTGGAGATTCAGATAAACAGTTACAAATACAATTTGATAGTGATAAATTAGCAGCATATAATTTATCACCAGTAGAGCTGTACAGATTGATTTCATTATCAAGTAAAAATCTTCCATTAGGAACTGTAAAAACAGGGAATAAGAGTATTATTGCTAGATTTATGGGGGAATTGAATTATGTAGATGAATATAAAAATATGATTATTCAAAGTAATGGGAATACATTAAAACTAGAAGATGTAGCTAATGTTGTGTTAACTACTGAAGATTATTCAAGTAAAGGATCTTTAGCAGGAAAAGAAGCAATTGTTGTAACAATAGAAAAATCAGCAGATGGAAGTACAATAGAGTTAAATAAGGCTGCTTATAAAGCTTTAGAAAGTTTAAAACCTGTAATGCCACCAGGAGGAGAATATAAAATATTATTAGATACTTCACAGGATATAGAGAGATCTATTTCAAGCGTTTCAAGTAATGCAGTTCAAGGATTAGTGTTGGCAACAATAGTGTTATTAGTTTTTTTAAAGAATATTAGGGCTACTTTCTTAGTTTCAGCAGCTTTACCAGTTGCAATAATATTTACTTTTGCTTTTTTAGCGTTAGCTAATACATCACTTAATCTAATCTCACTTATGGGACTATCTATAGGTGTTGGAATGCTAACAGATAACTCTGTTGTTGTTGTGGATAATATTTATCGACATATGACAGAACTTCATTCACCAGTGATGGAAGCAGCAGAAAATGGAGCTACTGAAGTTACACTTTCAGTTATAGCTTCAGCACTTACAACAATGGTTGTATTTATTCCTATACTATTCATACCTGGAATAGCTAGAGAGATATTTAGAGATCTATCTCTTTCAATAATATTTTCAAATGTAGCTGCACTTTTAGTGTCATTGACATTAATACCAATGTTGGCAAGTAGATTTTTAACAACTAAAGTAAATATAACTGCAGAAGGAAGAATTTTTTCAAAAGTTAAAGTATTTTATTTAAAAATTATTAACTGGGCATTAAAAAATAGATTTAAGACTCTGGGGATAACAATAGGACTGTTCTTTTTTATAGTGATAGTTGGTGGAAGTATGTTAAGAGTTGAATTTATGCCGAAACAGGATCAAGGAAGATACTCTGTGGTTGCTGAGTTAGGAAAGGGGCTTGATTTAGATAAGGCAGAATATATTTCAAAAGAGATAGAAGATATAATCAAAGATGATCCTATGACAAAATTTTATTTTACAGTTGTTCAAAATGATTTAATATCTGTAAATGTTGATGTTGGTAAAAAAGACAATAGAAGTGTTACTGTTTTTGAAATTATGGATAGAATAAGAAAAGCAACTGATAAGATACCAGATACAAGGGTAAGTTTATCAGAGAATTTTACTATGTCAAGTCCAGCAAGAGATGTGGAATTTGATATAATTGGACCAAATTTAGAAGAGTTAAAAATAATTGGAAAAAATGTTTTAGAGAAATTAAAATTGTATCCAGGAGCAGTTGATATAAAATCAACCTTAGATCCAGGAAATGTGGAGGCTAGAATTGTATTAGATAGAGACAAGATTAGAAGTTATGGGATAGATCCTGTAACAGTCGGGCAGATAATGAGTTACTCTATACTTGGAGGAAACAGAGGAGATACTGTAACAGTAAAAACAGGAAGTGAAGAGATAGACGTTTTAGTAAGACTTCCAAAGGATAAGAGAAAAGATATTAATGATATTAAAAATATAAACATAAAAATTGGAGATAGAAAGTTTGTAAAAGTATCTGATATTTCAAATGTAGTTTATGCTGAGGGTTCATCAGAGATAAATAAAACAGATAAGATTTATAGTGTGACAATATCAGCAAATGATGGTGGTGTAGGAATTAGAGCTTTACAAAGTGAAATATTGAAAGCTTTCAATGAATCAAATCCACCAGCTTCAGTATCATATAGATGGGGAGGAAGTTCAGAAAACCTCCAAGATTCAACAAGTCAGTTAGGAATGGCTCTAGGAATCTCTATATTCTTAATCTATGCCTTATTAGCTGCACAATTTGAAAACTTTTTACTACCATTTATCATATTAGGATCAGTACCACTATCACTAATAGGAATAATAGTTGGATTGTTAATAGCTAATCAACCTATAGATATAATGGTAATGGTTGGACTTATACTACTAGCAGGAATAGTTGTAAATAATGCTATTGTACTGATAGATTTTATTCAATTGACTATTGAAAGAGGTAGTGGTAGAATGGAAGCAGTAGTAGAATCTTGTAGAACAAGACTTAGACCAATACTTATGACAACTATGACAACAGTATTAGGAATGTTGCCATTATCATTGGGAATAGGAGAAGGATCAGAGATATATAGAGGAATGGCTATAACAGTAATGTTTGGATTGGCTTTTTCAACTTTGTTAACACTTGTAATTATACCTATATTGTTTACATTGGTAGAAGATTTCATTGAGAAAGGATCAAATTTATTAAAAAAAATAGGGAAAAAATCAGCATAAGGGGAGGAAAAGTATATGAATAATTTCCAAAATTACAAAATGATGATGGTTTATATTAATGAATCACATAAAGTGATGTTAGAAGATTTTCTTGAAGAGATACATTTTCATCTATATACAGTACAAAGAAAAGCTGAGAGTGTTTGGAGTGAAAAGTTGAAACATAAGAATACACATATTTGGCCAGGTACAGATTGTATATTTTTGTTATCACTTCCAGGAGAAAAAGTTGAACATATGCTGAAGATGTTAAAGACATTTAGAGCATCTCTACCTTATGAGATAGTGATGGCAATTGGAGTAATACCATTGGAAAGAACTGTACCAGATCTATTAAAAGAGAAGAGTGTGGAGATAGATACTGAACTTTTAGAAAGATTAAAAAATAAAAAAGATAAAAAATAGTAAGATAAAATTCATGTAGGAGAACTTTGTAGTTCTCCTATTTTTTGATTTTAAAAAAGTTTGATTTACAATGATGAGAAATTATGTTAAGATTATAAAATAAAATTAGAGGAGGAGGAGATTTATTAGATGAAAAAAATACTTGTATTGCTACTTTTAATTACAATGTTAGGTTGTGGTAGTGAAGGAATACAAAATGATTTTTCCAAAAAAGAAAATGTAAAGATAGTAAAGACTGTGGAGTTAAAAGAGAGAGTCTTGGATAATATAAAGAACTATAATGGAGAGTTAAAACCTAAGATGGAGATGAGAATAGTAACTTCTACTGGAGGAGATGTAGAAGAGATATTCTTTAAAAATGGGGATAGAGTGAGAAAGGGGCAGGTGATAGTAAAACTTTATAATGCAGATGTAGTAGCTGATTACTATGAGGCACAGGGAAGATTTTTAAAAGCTGAATCAACATTTTCAATTGAGAAAATCTCATTTGAAAAGTATGAAAAACTATATAAAAAGGAGATTATATCTGAAAATGATTATCTGAATGTGAAAAATAGATATGAAACAGCTCAAGGAGAGATGAAAATAGCAGAGGGGAACTTCATAAGAGCCAAGGAAGATTTTGATAACTTAAATGTTATTTCAAAAATAGATGGAGTGATAACAGATCTATATGTAAAAAAGTACGAGAAAATAAAATCAGGAGTAAATATTGTTACTGTGATAGATAATTCTGAGATGGAAGTAGATATAGCTCTAACAGGTAAAGATATAAAAAATAGCAAGATTGGAGAAAAAGCTGAAGTATTTGTAGAGGAGCTAGGAGAGAAGAGAGAGGGTGTTGTAGAGACATTCAACTTAAATTCAGATAGTGATAGTAAAAAATACTCAATAAGATTGGGGATAAAAAACCTAGATAAAAGAATTTTGAAGGGGATGTATGCAAAAATAAGTTTAAAAATGGGAGATATAAAGGGAATTTTTGTACCTACAAAAGCTTTGATGATCAAAGATCTATACTCATATATAGCAGTTGTGAGAGGGGATAGAGTCTTTATCTATAGAGTGAATCCTAAAAAAACATTAGGAGATATGAGATTGATTGAGTTTTCTGAATACCAAGTGGGAGATAGAGTCGTAGTAGAAGGACAGTACCTATTAAATAATAATGATAAGGTAAAGGAGAGCTAAGATGAAATCAATACCGGAATTTTCAATAAAAAAACCAGCTACTACAATAATGTTCTTGATATCTATGGTATTTTTTGGTTATTTAGGATTGAAAAAAATGCCTGTAGAGATGTTACCCAATATCAATAGACCTACTGTAAGAATTAGAGTGAGATGGGAGGGAGCAACTCCAGCTGATATGGATAAGATGATAGTGAGAAAGATAGAGAACATACTTCCCAATGTAGAGGGAGTTGTAGAGTATAATTCAGAGTCTACAGCAGAGATGGCCTTTATATATGTAAAATTTAAATATGGAACTGATGTAGAGACAAAAATTACTCTTATTCAAAATGAGATCAATCAGATAAGAGGAAGATTTCCAGAGGAGATGAAAGAACCAACCATAAGGAAAAGTTCCTCTTTTGACACACCAGTATTGACATTCTCAATGGCTGGTGGGGATATGATAGAGATGAGAAGCTACATTGAGAACACTCTAAAACCCATACTAGAAAGGATTGAAGGTGTAGCTGAGGTAGAAACTTACGGTGGTAGAGAGCAAGAAGTATCAGTGATTATAGATCCAGAAAAGCTAGAAAATTATAATTTGAGTATAATAGATATATACAATAAGATGAGTGGTGCTACTATCAACATTCCTGGAGGAATAGTGAGAGAGGGAGAGAAGGAGTATCTGATCAAGGTTGAAGCTGAGATAAATAGTGCTGATGAGATAAAAAATATAGTCTTGAGCAATAAAAATGGACATCTTTTAAGATTAAAGGATATAGCAGATATAGATATTTCCTCTAAAGATCTTACTTCAGTAAATAGAAAGAATGGAAAAGATAATATATTAGTAATAGTTTCAAAGACAGATGAGGGGAATTCAGTTGAGATAGTAAAAAATGTAAAGAGATATCTAGAGGAGTTAAAACAGTCATTCCCAAATAATACAGTGATGAACTATGAATTTGACTCCTCAATAACAATAATGAACTCTATTAAAAATGTACAGACAAGTGGAATGATAGGGCTTTTTTTAGCATCTATAATACTTTTTATATTTTTGAAGAGTGTGTCAGCTACATTGATAATAGCTACAGCTATTCCAATATCAATAATTTTTACCTTCTTTCTTTTGAATGCTCAAGGGATAACTTTAAATTTGATGTCCTTGATGGGATTATCATTGGGAATAGGAATGTTAGTTGACAACTCGGTAGTTGTGGTTGATAATATATATAGACATCTATCAGAGTTGGGAAAAGATAGGATAACAGCAGCTAGAGATGGTGCTCAAGAAGTGGCTCTTCCTGTATTAGCATCAACATTGACTACAGTGGCAGCATTTTTACCACTAGTATTTCAAGAAGGGTTGGCAAAGGAGCAATTTAATAATCTCTGTTATGCTATATCTTACTCTCTATTAGCATCACTTGTAATATCTCTTACATTCGTTCCTATGGTTTCAAGTAAGATAATGAATGGAAAGAAGAGTATCAATTCAGAGGGAAAACTCTTTAAATTGGTAAAGAGAAATTATGTATCTATGTTGAAATTTGCTATTAGAAGGAGATGGGCAGTTCTAGCTAGTATAGTTGTGCTTTTTGCAGGTTCACTATATGTGGCAAGTAAGTTAGGAGGAAGATTTATTCCTACAGTGGATGAGGGAAGATTTGCTGTGGTGGCAAAGTTACCAGCTGGTTCAGATGTAAATAAAGGAGATAGGATAGCTAGAATATTGGAGAGTAGAGTAAATCAATTGGACTTTATAAAGGATTTTACCGTCTCTGGAAATGGAATGAGATCTATATTGAATATCAATGCTGGACTAAAGAGTACAAGAGATAGATCTATGGTGGAAATAATACGTGAATTGAGAAAAGTCTATGTGGATATTCCAGATGCTGAGATAACAATAACACCAGGTTATAGATTCGGAATAAGGGGGATATATGACTTGGAATTGGAATTATATTCAGATAGTGACATGCAGTTGCAGAGTATAATAGGTGAACTAAAGGAGAGAGTCTCTAAAATCGAGGGGATAAAAGAGGTGAGTTCATCTTTTGAAGGAGGAAAACCAGAGGGTAAATTCTATATCAATAGAGAGAAAGCTGAGTATTATGGAGTAAATATTAAAGATATAGCTAGAATGTTGCAGGTACAGATACAGGGAGGAGTTCCTATCACTATAAACAGTGATAATGATGAGATTGATGTAACTTTAAAGTTGGCACAAAACTATAGGGAGTCAACAGAGTATATTTTGGATTCAAGGGTGACTCTACCAAGTGGAAAGAATATAAAGATCTCAGATGTAGCGAGTTTTAGAATAGAAGAGGGTCCATCTAAGTTGGAGAAAAAGGATAAGAGAAAGAAGATAGTCCTATATGCTAACCTAGATAGAAGTTTGGACTTGAAAACAGCTCAGGAGAAAATAGAAGAGGAGATAGAAAAAATGGGACTTCCTGATAGTGTGATCTATGCTCAGAGTGGAAAAAGTGCAGATATGGCTGAGATGAGTGAACAGTTAAAATACACTTTTGTAATAGCAATATTTTTGATCTATTTTATACTGGTATGGCAGTTTGAATCTTTTGTAATGCCTTTTATCATAATACTATCTATTCCACTATCTACAACTGGAGCTTTTTATGCTCTTTATGGAGCAAATTTAAATATAGATGCTATGGTTTCCATAGGATTTGTAATGTTAGCTGGTATAGTTGTAAATAATGCTATTGTTCTGATAGACTTCATAAATATAAGAAGAGAAGAGGGAGATAGTAAGGTCAAGGGGATAATAATAGCTGGAAGAACAAGACTTAGACCGATACTTATGACTACTATGACTACAGTATTGGGAATGTTACCACTTATGTTTAGTAATGGACAGGGTTCGGAGATGTATAAAGGGATGTCATTTGTAGTTGTTTTTGGATTGTCAGTAGCTACACTGTTGACTTTGATTGTAATACCAGTGTTTTATTATTTAGTAGATGAGTTAATTGAAAGGGTAAAGATTAGAAAGGAAGAGAGATGAAAGATTATTTAACAATAGGAGAGGTATCTAAGATAACGAGCTTACCAATTTCTACATTGAGATACTATGACAGTGAAGGGATAATATCACCAAGTTATAAAGATGAGGATACTAATTATAGATATTATGGCTTTTTTCAAATACCTATTATTAAGATGATAGTTCACTTAAAAAAATTGGGATTTAGTAATGCAAAGATAAAGAGTCATCTAGAGAATGTGAGCTATTCTCACACTCTTGAGTTGATGAATAAGATGTTGGAACAGACAAAAAAAGAGATTGTAAGACTTCAACAATTGGAAGAGGAGCTTATGGAGAATGCCACTCAGATGAGATATCTCATAACTCTAGAAAACAATATGGATAGATTCTTTATTGAAGAAGAGGAGATAAAAGGTATCTATGCTCCAGTGGTAATGGATAAGGACTATGTGGGTATATCTAAAGCATTTAAGGAGCTAGATGGATTTTTGGTATCTACAAAGCAAAATCTAGTACCTGTGGGAAAATATGCCTTCACTATAAAAGAGGAGGAGTTAATAAACGGGGGCTATGCCTATGATAAACTAATACTTCTAAAAGATTATGAGGAGTATAGGAATAGATGTTACTATCCTAAGAAAAAATATGCATCTACAGTGTGTCAGAGTAAGTTTGGTGAAATAAGATTTGGTGTGGAAAAGATGGTAAAATGGGTAGCTGATGAGGGCTATGAGATGGCTGGAGATACAGTTGTACACATACTATCAGGACCAGCATTTGAAAAGGATCCTACAGACTTAAAATATATTGTAAGAGTACCAATCAAATAAATACTGGAAAAAACAGGTATTGTAGTAAGATATCTGTTAGGTAGAGTATTTAGAGTATTTTAAAAAGGAGTGGAATATGCATAGAAAGATAATGGTACAGGGGACAGGTTCATCTGTTGGAAAAAGTATAATAGTAGCTGGGTTATGTAGGATTTTTGCTCAAGATGGGTATAGAGTTTCACCATTTAAGTCACAGAATATGGCTTTAAACTCATTTGTAGATATAGAGGGGCTAGAGATGGGCAGAGCTCAGGTGGTACAGGCTGAAGCTGGAATGGAGATACCGAGAGCTTTTATGAATCCCATACTTTTAAAACCAAATTCTGATAATAACTCACAGCTAATAATTGAGGGTAAACCTGTTAAGAATACTTCAGCTCAGGAGTATTTTTCAAATTGTAGTTACTTGAAAGAGGTAGCTTTGAGAAACTATCAGAAGATAGAGAGAGATTTTGATATTGGAGTGTTGGAAGGGGGAGGAAGCCCAGCAGAGATAAACTTGAGAGAGTATGACTGTGTGAATATGGGTATGGCTGAACTTGTAGATGCTCCAGTGATATTGGTAGGGAATATAGAGATAGGTGGGGTATTTGCCTCACTTTATGGAACTATAGCTCTATTGGAAGAGAAGGATAGAAAGAGAATAAAAGGCTTGATAATAAATAAGTTTAGAGGAGATGTTGAACTATTAAAGCCTGGAATAGATATGCTTATGGCAAGATTGAAGAGTGAGGGTTTGGATATTAAATTCTTAGGAGTTATCCCTTATGAGAGATTGGATATAGAGGAGGAAGATGTATTAGCTAAGAAGATAAATGACTACACTAAAAAAGAGGGAGAGATAAAGATAAGTGTAATTAGGACAGATAAGATGTCTAACTATACAGATTTTGATGCTCTCAATCAATATTCAGATGTGGCACTAAACTATGTGTTTCATAAGGAGGATCTAGGAGAAGAGGATATAATCATACTGCCAGGAAGTAAAAATACAATATCTGATATTGAGAAGTTAAAAGAGAATGGGATATTTGAAAGAGTTAAAGAGTTAAAGAATAGAGGAACAGTGGTAGTAGGAATTTGTGGTGGATTCCAGATGCTAGGAGAGGAGATAGAGGATCCACACCATATTGAGGGAGACCAAGAGAGAGTAGAAGGATTTGGTTTCTTAAAAATTAAAACTGTTATGGAGAGAGTGAAATATACCCAGCAGGTGGAGAGAGTATTGGAGAGTGACCTTGGAAACAGTGCTATAAGAGGTTGTGAAAATCTCAAGGTGAGAGGGTATGAGATACATCAAGGAGTAACTGTAGGAGAGGAGAGTAACCTAGTTAGAGAGGAGAACTTCATCCTTACAGCTAATGAGAGTGTATTTGGAACATATATTCACGGAATCTTTGACAATGAGGAGTTCACTAGAAGATTTTTAAATAATGTAAGAGAGAGAAAGGGGCTAAAACCTCTAGAGGATAAATTTTCATTTGCTGAATTTAAAGAAAAGGAGTATAATAAACTTGCAATGCTTTTGAGGAACAACCTTGATATGGTAAGTATTTATGAGATAATGAATAAAGGATTATGAGGTAAAAATGAAAGATAGATATGAAAATTTAAAGGAAAAAATTGGTAAAAATTTTGAAGAGATAAAGAGTTTGGCTATCTCTCAAAATATAATGGAAGAAGCTAGATTGGAGATGAATCTAAAGATAATCCAAGCTGTGGTAATGAGATATATTAGAATAGTTCTTTTTCAAAAAAAAGGGATAATACTGTGTACCTCGGTAAAAGAGATTATGGAGTATGTGAGCACAGGGTTTTTGAGATACTTCTCTAAGAGTGAAGATAGAAAGTTTGCTCTGGAGAGAGCTAGAAGAGTTGAGCT
>JAHHSZ010000035.1 GCA_020024915.1 Fusobacterium sp.
TAGCTTCACAGGAAAAAGAGAATAATTTTTATTACATACCAAAATACTATAATTTTTTAAAATTTCAACTTTGGTTATGGGAAACAGTAGGAAATACCTATTATAAAATAAAATATTAATATAGAAAAAAGGAGAAAATTTTACTTGTGAAGTAAAGCTTTCTCCTTTGTTGTTTTAATTCTAGAATTTCATTTTAGAAAAATGATTTTTTCCAGCTCCACAAGGTGGACATACCCAATCTTCAGATACTTCAGCAAAAGGTGTACCAGCAGGAATTCCATGCTCAACATCTCCAACAGCAGGGTCATAAACATACCCACAAACTTCACACATATATAGATCTTTGTCTGAAGTGTTATGCTCGATTACAGCTGAAAAATGATCTTTTGAAACTCCGCAAGGAGGGCAAGACCAGTCTTCTGGTAAACTTTCAAAAGGTGTATCAGCAGGAATTCCATGCTCAACATCTCCAATAGCAGGGTCATAAACATACCCACAAACTTCACATACGTATTTTTTCATCAATAGACCTCCTAATACTTTAATTTCTACATCTATTATACATTAATACTATCTATTTTCCAATAATTTATTTATAATGTAATGATTATATCTACAGATCTCTCTCGTCAAATTAAGTAGTAATTTAACAAAAATCTGATTATTTTCCTTTGATAGTTTATGAAGTGAACTGTGTTAAAGCTCCTAAGATGGCAATATTATTTGTTGCTAAATTAATTTTTTCTATCATTTTCTCCCCTTCCTTTTAATATTATTCGAATAAAACAAGAAAAATCCTTTTTTATTTTATTTTACTTGAATAGTAGTCATTAAGATGTTACAATTATACTGCGAAAAATTATAAAACAATGGGTGAGTGTATGAAATATTTAAAGTTTTTTATCTGTCAGTTTATTTTAGGAACAGCTTTGTTTGCTTTTTCGGGGCAGGAGGAGTGGTCCACAGTAGCTACTTATGATAACAGTATTCCAGAGAATATAAAGGTCAATGAAAAGTACAAAGGTGGTCATCCTAAAGTATTAGACTATGTATTTGTAAGAGGAAGAGTAGCTAATTTAAGAGATCTACCTTCAACTAAAGGAAAAGTAATTGGAAAATATAGTTATGATACTAAATTAAAAGCTCTAAAAAAAGTATTGTACTATGGAAATTATTGGTTTTTTATAGAAGATTCTAAAGGAAAAAAAGGGTATATCTCAGCAAATCTTGTAAGAAAGAGAGTTTTTAGATTCCAAAAAGCTTTGGATAAGATAAATGAATTAGAAAAATTTGTAATTGATCAAAAGGGTATGGGAAGAGAACTAGCAAGTACAAGTTCATATGTGCCAAATCCAAATAACCAAAATTTTAAAAGAGTAAAAGATAAGTATGGAACTTCATTGGATCAGAGCAGTATAGGGAGATCTGTTGTGAATAATGAAGAGATATATATTCCAGATAGATCAATTTTATCAGTAGTTCAAAGAGGAAAAACAACTTCAAGAGTAAAAGTAGCTAATATACCTGAAGAGTTGATAATATCCAACTCTACAATGACAAAAAATCCAGTAATTCAAGAGGATTTTTCAAGAGTGGTAGCAATAGATGTATCTAATCAAAATATGATAGTTTTTGAAAAGAATAAAAGTAAAGAGTGGGAAGTTATCTCATATGTATATAGTAAAACAGGTATTGAAAGTCAATTGGGATTTGAAACTCCAAAGGGGTTTTTCACAGCTCCAATGGTAAAATATATAATGCCATATAACAGTGAGACAGGAGATAAACAAGGGTATGCAAGATATGCTATGAGGTTTTCAGGTGGTGGATACCTACACGGAACTCCTATCAATTATGATGAAGAGATAAATAAAGAGTTTTTCATGAAGCAAAAAGAGAAAACATTGGGAACATTTACAGGAACTAGAAAATGTATAAGAACAACAGAGGAACATGCTAAGTTTTTATTTGATTGGGTAATGAAAACACCTAATAAAAAGCAAAATGAGCAGAGACTTACTGAAAATGTAATGTTTATAATTTTTTAAAAGGAGACCAACTATGAAAAAATTTTTATTAGTATTGAGTATTTTATCCCTTGCAATAACTGGTTGTACATCTTCAAATGAAAATTTGAAAGAGATGATAATAGTGGAGGGTGAAACAGAGTATGTTTTAGAAGATGTAAGTAGTGAGAAAAAATCACTTGAAGATATTATTGTATTTGATGAGAAAGGTGTAATAATAAGAAAGGAGAATGGAAATCTTATACTCTCTATGCCAGAGGAGATACTATTTGATTTTGATAGCTACTTAGTAAAAAGAAGTGTAAAAAATAGTTTAAATGGTTTGGCAAAGGCTTTGATGGAACATAAGGATATAAAATTAAAGATAGACGGACATACTGACTTTATTGGAAGTGATCAGTATAACTTCAATCTTTCATTGAAGAGAGCCAACTCTATAAAAAGTTACTTGATAGGAAGAGGAGCAATGGCTAATAATATTTCAGTAGAGGGATATGGAAAACAAAATCCAATAGCTTCAAATAAAACAGAGGCTGGAAGATCTAGAAATAGAAGAGTAGAGTTTATAATTTCAAGAGATGAAGTGGTATTCTAATAATTTAAAAGAGCAAGGGAACTAAGTTGTACTTGCTCTTTTTGTATAAATTTTTATTGATTATTTTTCGTTTAGATATCTATTTAAAACTTTTTCCCACATATTATTTTCTTTCATAATCTTTTCAAAAATCTCTCTTACAGCACCATTTCCACCATTTTTACTAGAGATGTAGTCAGCTTTTTCTAGGACTTCAGAAACAGCGTCTTTTGGACAAGCTGAAAAACCAACTTCTTTCATTGCACCTAGATCATTAATGTCATCTCCAATATAAGCGATTTCCTCTTTAGTAATACCATATTTTTCAATGAGTTTATTAAGTTCAACTACTTTATTGCTAACGCCTTGAGCCAATTCTTGTATCCCTAACTCCTCTTTTCTTCTTCTAACAATTTCAGAAGACTTTCCAGTTATTATAGCTACTATACCACCCAATTTAATCCATTGGACTATTGCAAAACCATCTTTAACATCAAAAGCTTTGAGACAATTATCTTTATCATCCATATATAATTTTCCATCAGTTAAAGTGCCATCAACATCTAATATTATAAGTTTTATCATGTAACCCCTCCAAAATTTAAATATGAAAAAAGGATATCCCTTAGAGGATATCCTTAGGTACAAATTAAAGTGCGTTTACTTTAGCTGCTAATCTAGCTTTCTTTCTAGAAGCTGTATTTTTCTTTATGATTCCTTTAGAAACTGCTTTATCCAACTCTTTGTAAGCTACTGATAAAGCTGTGTTAGCTGCTTCTACTTCTTTAACCTCTACAGCTGATAAAACTTTTTTAACCATAGTTTTAACTCTAGATTTAACTGCTTGATTTCTCTCTCTATTTCTTTCTGCTACTAATACTCTCTTTTTAGCTGATCTTGAATGTGCCAAATTAAAAACCTCCTAAGTTTTAAAAACAATTTTTTTATTTTTTCCATAAGATGATAACATAATTTAAACAAAATGTCAATCTGAAATTGACAGAAGTTCTTTTTAATTTGTTTAAGTTAAGCTACAAAAGAGACACCTTTTCTTGTACAATGGACCAGATTTATTATACCATACTTTCTAAAAAAAATAAAGTTTTTTTAGAAGATAGGAATTTTCTTAACTTGCTATTTTTTCAAAAAAGATGTATTATAATAGTAATAAAAAATATAAAGAAAGGAAATTTATGGATATAAAGGATAAGATTTCATCTGCAGCTAGAGAAATTATGAGAATAGAAATAGCTGAAGCTCAAGGAAATGAAGTGTTTTTTAGAGGAATCCCAGATGAAAATGGAGTAGTTCAAGAGGTCCAAGTATTGGCTAGGGGGAATAATTATTCAGTTCCTGCTATTTTAAAGGCTATGAGAAAAGGTGAGGTAATTATACACAATCACCCTTCTGGATTTCTTTATCCATCAGATGCTGATATAGAGGTTGCATCAATATATTCCAATAGAATGGATGGAGCTTCATATATAGTTAATAATGATGTATCAGATGTCTATGTCATAATAGAACTATTTAAAGATGAGAATGTAAAAATAGATATAACTCCATATTTTGAAAAAACAGGATTATTATCTCAAACTTTTAAAGGCTTTGAATATAGAGATGAACAACTACATATGGCAAAGCATATAGAGAAGGGGTTAAATTCAGAGACACCTGTAATAGTAGAGGCTGGAACAGGAACAGGAAAAACTTTGGCTTATTTGATACCAAGTATAGAGTGGACAATAAAAAATAGAAAAAGAGTTGTTATTTCAACTAATACTATAAATTTACAAGAGCAACTGTTAAATAAAGATATTCCAATAGCCAAAAGAGTGATACAGGGAGATTTTAAATATATTCTTGTAAAAGGTCGTGGGAACTATCTATGTAACAGAAAATACCATAACTTAGCTATGGGAGACACCTCAATTATTGAGGATTTTTCACTTTCACAAAAAAATCAGTTTGTAGAGATCATAAAATGGGGAAATCAAACTGAGATAGGAGATAAGGGAGAACTACCTTTTGAAGTTGATAACAGTGTTTGGGAGCTATTTCAGAGTGAGACAGATATGTGCTCAGGGAATAAGTGTCCATATAAATCAGAGTGTTTCTTTTTAAAGTCTAGAGAGGAGAAGAAGAAAGCTGATATATTAATAACAAATCATCATATGTATTTCTCTGATCTAGCTATTAGAAAGGAGATAGGCTTTAATACAGAGTATTCTATATTGCCAGAGTATGGACTTGTCGTATTTGATGAGGCACACAATATAGAAAAAGTAGCAAGAGATTATTTTTCCTATGAAGCTTCTAAGTATAGCTTTACCAAGACTATGAATCAGATATTTACAACTGAAGGGAAGAAAAAAAATACAGGAGCTTTAGATTTTATACTTAAACATATAAAAAGTGCTGAAATAGATAGTAGAGGTATATTAGAGAGAGAGATTGAAGAGATTAAACTCAAACACAAATCTCTTTATATTTCTGGAAGAGAGTATTTTAATCATATTATAGATGTATTTTCAAAGGGAGAAATGGGAACTTTCACTTTTAGAGCAAAGAAAGAGGAGATGGAAAACTCCCCATTTTTAAATACATTGACAGATTATAAAGATAGTTTTTTAAGAGATTACAACTCTTATATTAGAAAGGTTAGAGAATTAATAAAAGAATTAAAAGATGAAGAAGATACAGCTGGTCATATCAATGATTTTTCTAAATATATAGATAGATTAGATAGTTTTGTAAATAATTTCAGATTTATTCATGATTTTTCAGATGATGAATTTATCTATTGGATTGAGGTAAATAGTAGAAAAAGTAATTCAAAACTTGTGGCTACACCTTTAAAGATAGATGGAGAGTTGCAAAAAAATTTATATTTGAATTTGAAACAGATAATTTTCACTTCAGCAACAATAGCAATAGGAAGTGATTTTAGTTATTTTAAAGAATCTATAGGTCTGGATAAAAATACTCTGGAAAAGGTAATACACTCTCCTTTTGATTATGATAGACAGATGAAGGTTTATATTCCTAATGATGTACCAAATCCTTCAGAGAAAAATTTTATAGATGATGTTTCAGAGTTTTTGAAGGCACAATTGATAGCATCAAAGGGAAAGGCCTTTGTATTATTTACCTCTTACCAGATGTTGAACTATGTTTACTATATGATAAGAGAGGAGTTAGAGAGAAATGGTATACAATTATTTATTCAGGGGATGACTTCAAGAACACACTTGGTAAATATGTATACTGCAGGGAAAAATCCTGTTCTATTTGGAACAGATTCCTTTTGGGAAGGTGTTGACATAAAAGGAAATCAACTAAGTAATGTAATAATTGTAAAACTTCCATTTAAAGTTCCAAGTGATCCTGTAACAGAAGCAATAATTGAACATATAACTGTACAGGGAAAAAATTCATTTACAGAATATCAGGTCCCAGAAGCTGTAATTAAATTTAAACAGGGAATAGGAAGATTGATAAGAAGTAAAACTGATTCAGGGACAATAACTATATTAGATAATAGAGTTGTTACCAAGAGATATGGAAGATTTTTTATAGATTCTATTCCAACAAAAAATATAAATGTTCTTTCAAAATCAGAGATTTTAAAAGATATTATAAAAGAATTGAAAGGTGGGAAAAAATGAAAACTATAAATCTCTTTGGATTAAGACTACAGTTTGAAGTGAAGAGAAATAGATATAGTGATGAAAATATTTATTCTAAAGAATATTCATTGAGAGAAAAATTGATATATATAATTTTGGTGATGTTTGTCATAGCATTTTCCTCAAAAATCTTTTTGTTATCCAATCAAAATAATTATAAAGTAGGAGATATAGTTAAGGCTGATCTGTATGCACCAAATACCATTATCTTTAAGGATCAAGGTGCTAAGGAGAAGATAATAGAGGGGATAATCAAAGAATCAGGAAAAGAGTATATTTACTCTTCAGATGTAGAAAAATTATATTTAGATTACTTTGATGACTTTTTCAAGAGTATTAATCAATTGAAAAATGGTATAGTAACCGAGTTAGAAGCTAATCTACTAGAGAGAAATACAAATAAAAAGATTCCGCAAAATTTGATAGAGGAACTTGTATCCCTCAAAGAAAAAGAGATTGACATGATAGAGAGAGGAAGTAGAAAATTCCTAGTAGAAGCTTATAAAGAGGGGATAATTCAAGAGAAAAATGGTGTTTTTTATAGGACACCAGTTGATAAAAAATATGAAAAATTAAATGATTTAGAGAAAAAAATTGTGGATATTTTTGTTTCACCAAACTATATCTATGATGAGGTAAAAACAAAGAAAAATATTCAGGAGAAAGTTTCTCAGATAAGTGATCAATATGTTGAGATAAAAGCTGGGACACTTATAGCTAAAACAGGAGAAGTATTGAATGAGAGAAGAATAAAGATCTTAGAGGCTTGTGGTATCTACTCTTATAAGAAGAGTTTTTCCTTGATCTTTGCTAATATTCTTTATTTAGGGATAATCTCATCACTATTTTATAGCTTATTTTTCAACAACTACAAAAAAATAATCTTAAATAAGAATTATTACAGATCTTCATTGTTGATTTTAGCGGGAATACTCCTCACTTTTAGAGTTTTAAATAACGATTGGATGTATTTTATTCCTGTTGATACAGCATTTTTTCTATTGATACTCTTGGTTGATAAAACCTATGCAATATCACTATTTTCATTTATGTTATTTTTTCTGATGCCAATATTGAACTACAATCTACAGTATTTTACAATATATTTCATATCAATGGCTTTTACAGCTCATATTGTTTCTAAAATAACAACGAGATCAGGAGTAATAGCAGCGGGAATACAACTATCTATACTAAAAGTAACACTGTACTTACTGCTCTCATATTTTTCAGAGGTAGAGAGCTTTACTATTGCAATCATAGTAGGATCAATTTTACTTTCTGGGCTTGTATCAGGAATGTTAACAATAGCATTCTTACCCTATTTTGAGAAGACATTTAATATATTAACTATATTTAGATTATTGGAATTGGGGGATCTGTCACACCCACTTTTGAAAAAAATATCAGTGGAAGCTCCAGGAACGTTCCAACACTCAGTGATGGTAGCCACACTTTCAGAAAATGCAGCAACTGCGATAGGAGCAAATGCAGTTTTTTGCCGTGTAGCTTCATATTATCATGATTTAGGAAAAACAAAGAGACCAAAGTTTTATGTAGAAAATCAGCAAAATGGAGAGAATCCACATAATAAGATTTCACCATTTATGAGTACACTAATAATTACTTCACATACTAAAGATGGAGCAGAGCTAGCAAAAGAGTATCAAATCCCTAAAGAGATAAGGGATATTATGTATGAACATCAGGGAACTACATTTTTAGCATATTTTTATAATGCAGCAAAGAATATAGATCCAAATGTTGAAAAAGAGGAGTTTAGGTATAGTGGACCAAAACCCAAAACAAAGGAATCAGCAATAATAATGTTGGCAGATTCTATTGAGGCGGCTATAAGATCGTTGGACGAGAAATCACCAATGGCAATGGAGAATATGATTAGAAAGATAATCAATGGAAAAATAGAGGATAATCAGTTATCAGAAGCGAATCTTACTTTTAAGGAGATAGAGGTTATAATAAAAACCTTTGTAAAAACTTTGGTAAGTATTCATCATGTTAGAATTAAATATCCAGGACAAAAATAAAATATAAGGAGAGATAGTATGGAATTGATATTAGAGATGTCTCTAGAGATAGAAGGATTTGATAATTTAGTTAATGAAGATGAGATAAAGGAGTATGTAGAGAAAGTTTTAACAAAGGAGTATGAGTCAGAAGTTCCAGTATACATATCACTTTTATTTACAGGAAATAACGAGATTCAAGTAATAAATAGAGAGTATAGAGATAAAGACCAACCAACAGATGTTATCTCATTTGCTTATCATGAGACTGAAGATTTTGAAATAGGGCCTTATGATACATTAGGAGATATAGTTGTCTCATTAGAGAGAGTAGTAGAACAGGCAAAAGAGTACAATCATTCAGAAAAAAGAGAGCTATACTATGTTTTAACTCATGGAATTTTACATCTTTTAGGATATGATCATATAGAAGAGGAAGATAAAATAGAGATGAGAGCCAAAGAGGAAGAGATATTAGGAACTTTTGGATATACTAGAGAGATGTGATAATATGGGAAATTCTAGAAATAAATGGAAAAATATAGGAGTAACAGAAAAGTTTAATGTTGCTTTTGAAGGGATTTTTGAAACAATAAGGACAGAAAGACATATGAAATTTCATTGTTTTTGTACAATTATAATCTTTATCCTATCTTTATTTTTAGATATTGGAAAAAATGAAGCTCTTGCTGTAATCATAAGTGTTTCATTAATCTGGATAGCTGAACTTTTTAATACAGCTATTGAAAGTTGTGTGGATATGGTCACTGAAGAATATCATCCTTTGGCTAAGAGAGCTAAAGATATTGCAGCTGGAGCTGTTTTGGTAACAGCTATAAACGCTTTATTTGTAGGTTATATAGTCTTTGAGAAGAAGATAGTCCTAAATATGAAAGATATATTTTATATTTTGAAAAGCTCATATCAACATACTGTGCTATCTATATTTGTACTAATAATAGTAATTGTAATCTGCATTAAAGCTATTTCAGGAAAAGGAACAGCATTGAGAGGAGGATTTCCAAGTGGTCATAGTGCATTGGCAACTTCAATATTGACACTGGTAACTTCTCAAACAGATAATCCTAAAATATTTTTTCTTACTCTTGTTTTGACAATTTTAGTGATTCACTCTAGAATAGAGGGGAAAATACATACATTTTTTGAAACAATGGTAGGATCATTTTTAGGTTGGGCAGTGACATATCTTATATTAGTAATAGTAAATTTATAGGAGAGTTACTATGATAAGAATGAAGGAGTATATACTACTGAGCATACTATCCTATTGTAATTTTGGAGAAGCTGAGTATGGGAAAACTTTGAGAGAGATATTTGAAAATCCACAAAATAATAGAATTATAGTGGAAACTTTCTCTATACTTTTATCTAGAAATAGAGAGTTATTTATGAATTATTTTTCTGAGATTTTAAATGATTGGAAAATATATTACATAGATAATAGAACATCTCAAAATATAGGAGGAAAAGCTTCAGGATTTTATGCAGTGGTATTTGAAAAAGATGAAAAATATGTTGTTTCTTATAGAGGGAGTGAAAAATATCCCTTAGAAGATGCATATAAAGATTTTATAGAGACAGATTTGGCAATAGGGTTGGGAAAAATACCACTTCAATTTTATGAAGGAGTAGAAGTGTATTATTACCTAATAAAGGATTGTAAGTTAGAAGCTAAGAACATATATTTAACAGGGCACTCTTTAGGTGGGGGTATAGCACAGTATGTAGCTTTAACAATTGACAAGTTTTTTAACTATATTCCATATACTTATACATGGAATGCTGTTGGAATAAATAGAGAGGGAATAGTTTCAATAGTAGATTATATAAAATTGAATGAGATATTAGGAAAGTACACAGATCTATCAGAGAAGGAGATTGAAAACTTTAAAGAGTTTGAAGAGTCGTATTTGGAGTTTTTAGCTAAAGAGTTAAAGAAGATAAAAGCAATAAAGGATAATAAAACAGCACTTGTAGATAAATATGATACTGTTTATTTTGATATTGATGAGGATTTTATTAAACAACTTATAAAAATTACAACTATAGAGAGATGCTTGATGAAATTCTCAATATCTAGAAGAAGGGAGCTCATTTTAAAACAGAATCTTTTTGAGAAAATATTTCAATTGGATAATATGGGTGAGCTTTTAGAGAGGGCACAAAAATTTATAGATAGAGTGGATAATAATAGAGCTTATGAGAAGAGAATCTATAACTTTGGACATTCACAGGATTTGACATTCTCACTTTTTAGGCATCTTGGAACAGCTTATCTAGTTGATGAGAGCTTTACCAAGAGAAAAAAACAGAGAGCAACAATATTTAATAATTTTAAAATATTTACAAAATCTATACAAAGTCATCATTTTGAAGATGTTTTTTTTCCTTTTATTAAAACAGCAGGAGAGAAGACTGGGAATTTTTCAGTGAATTTAAATTTAGATTTTATAGCTTCATCTCTCAGAAAATTGTTTACAATGGAATATTGTTTAAATAAAAATCTATTGGCATACTATTTTTCTCTTGAAAAAATAGATGAAAATAATTTTAAAGAGATTAAACAGTATATAGTGTCTGGTTTAAATAGTAGTGGTGTAAGTCTTCTGTATAGAAAGCAGATAACTACTCAATTAGTGGGGATGAATAGAGAAGAGTTTTCAGAATTGTGGGAGAAAATAAAGAAAAAATTACCAAGTCCATATAAGAATATGGATATATTTGATACATTTGTCTTTATATAAAATATTTTGGAGGGAAGAATGAAAAAGTATTTGGCATTAGTATTTCTTTTGATATTAGTAGGTTGTGGTATAACTAAGGAGAAGCAAGTAGAAAATAGAAGTTTGAAAGTTGCATTAGCTTACAAACCGAGATCTTTTGACCCACATAGACATACTGATAGTGCAACATTGGCAGTGACAAAACAGATATATAGTAATCTTTTTTCAATAGATAATGAAGGTAATATTGTTACAGAACTGGTTGAGAGTTATCAAATACAAGAGGATAGTTCTATAATATTAAAATTAAAAAAAGGTGTTTTATTTCATAATGAAGATGAAATGAAAGCAGAAGATGTAAAGAAGAGTCTAGAAAGAAATTTAGAGATCCCTGTTTCAAGAGTTTTGGTAGAAGCAATAGAGAGTGTAGAAGTGATAGACGATTATACTCTAAAGATTAATCAAAATAATTCACCATCAATATTGCTACATAACTTAGCTCATTCATCAACTGCAATTGTTAAAGAAGTTGCAAAAAATTCACAAGATATTGATCTAGTAGGAACAGGACCATACAAAATTGAAGATTGGTCTCTAAGTGAAAGGGTTGTATTAAAAGGTTTTGACAAATTCTATGGTGAAAAAGCAAAAATGGAGGATCTTATTTTCCAAACTATCCCCGAAACTTCAAATAGATTAATAGCACTTGAAACTGGAGAGATAGATATAGCTTATGACATTTCAGCAAATGATATAAAGGAAATTGAAAAAAATCCAAGGTTAAAAGTGATCAATGAAGTATCTTTAGGTAGTGATTTTATAACAATAAATACTAAAAGAGTTAAAGATAAGCGTATAAGACAAGCAATAGAGTATGCTATTGATAAAAAAGCAATAATAAATACAGTGTATGAAGGTTATGGAGTTGTTCCAAAATCTATATTATCACCCAATGTTTTTGGTTATGATGATGAGGCTAAGATTAGAGAGTATAATCTAGGTAGAGCAAAAGAGTTATTGAAAGAGGCAGGAGCAGAGAGTTTAAAATTAGGACTTTGGATATATGATGAACCTTCAAGACAGCAGATGGCTCAGATAATACAGGCTAACTTAAAAGAGTTAGGAATAGATGTGGAGATAAATGTGTTGGAGGTATCTTCTTTTTTACAATACACAGGAATGGGAGAACATGATCTATTGATAGGACTTTGGTATGTTAGCACTGGTGATGCTGACTATGGTTTCTATCCATTACTACACTCATCTTCAGCTGGACCAGTTGGAAATAGAAGTTTTTATTCAAATATTGAGGTCGATAATTTACTAGATAGAGCAAGGAAAACTACCTCTACTTTTGAGAGAAAAGAGAATTATAAAAAAGTTCAAAATATAATCAGGGATGAGGTTCCAGTGTTTCCAATTGCATACAAAAATTATGCAATTGGGTTGCAAAATAATATAAATGGTTTCTTGTTTAATCCCAATGGAAATCATATTTTATATAAAGTTTATTATGAGAAAATTAAATAATTCAAAGAGTTAAAAGCTCTGTTCAATAGCTTAGTTTTTGATTGAACAGAGTTTTTTTATTTATTTTTTAAACTATGAAAATATAAAAAAATATTGAATTCTTACAAAAAAATTCAATAATAAGAGAGCTTGAAAGAATTATGAAATATATATTTTAAAAATACAAAAAAAATATGACAAATATTAGTTCGTAGTAAAATAAAAAAACACTCATAAATTAAAAAAGATAAAATACCCTATTGCAAATAAAATAACAATGTGATAATATCTATTTATAAAGAATAAAAAATAAAAAGGTCATAAGTGATCTATAACACACATTGAAGATGGATGGAGGAGAAGATTATGGCAAAAAAAGTAGTTTTAGTAGGAGCATGTCGTACAGCTTTAGGAACAATGGGAGGAGCATTAAGTAACGTTTCAGCAGCAGATCTAGGAGCTGTAGTAGTAAAGGAAGCTTTAAATAGAGCAGGAATTCCAGCTGAAAAAGTAGATCAAGTATTATTTGGATGCGTTATTCAAGCAGGATTAGGACAAAACGTTGCTCGTCAAATATCTTTAAAGGCAGGATTATCAATAAAAACTCCAGCAGTTACATTAAACGTAGTATGTGGATCAGGATTACATACAGTAAATATGGCAGCAGCAATGATTCAATCAGGACAAGCAGATATTGTAGTAGCAGGAGGAACTGAAAACATGTCTTCAGCTCCATACCTATTGAGAAAGGGACGTTATGGATACCGTTTAGGAAATGCAGAATTAGTAGACTCTATGGTAAATGATGCCCTATGGGATGCATTCAACAACTATCATATGGGAATCACTGCTGAAAACATTTGTGATCAATGGGGATTAACTCGTGAAGAGTTAGACAAATTTGCTGCTGAGAGTCAGCAAAAAGCAGTGAAGGCTCAAGAAGAAGGAAGATTTAAAGATGAGATTGTTCCAGTTGTAATAAGAGGTAAAAAAGGAGATATCATTGTAGATACAGATGAGGGACCTAGACCTGGAACAACAGTTGAAGGAATTGGAAAATTAAAACCAGCATTCAAAAAAGATGGAATGGTAACAGCAGGGAACGCATCAAGTATAAATGATGGAGCTGCTGCAATAATCGTTATGTCTGAAGAAAAAGCTAAAGAACTAGGAGTAAAACCTATGGCTACATGGATAGATGGAGCTCTAGGAGGAGTAGATCCTTCTATAATGGGAATAGGTCCAGTTGAATCTACAAGAAAAGTTCTAGAGAGAACAGGAATGAAAATTAGTGACTTTGATTTAATAGAAGCAAATGAGGCTTTTGCAGCTCAATCATTAGCTGTAGGTAAAGATTTAGGAATAGATATTTCTAAATTAAATGTAAATGGAGGAGCTATTGCTTTAGGGCACCCAGTAGGAGCTTCAGGATGTCGTATCTTAGTAACTCTATTACATGAGATGGAAAAACGTAATGCAAAAACAGGATTAGCAACTCTTTGTATTGGTGGTGGAATGGGATGTTCTGCTATTGTTAAGAGAGAGGACTAGTCATAAATTGACAACTCACTTATCTTAATCTATATAAAGTTAAGAGCAGGTTTCTGCTCTTAACTTCTATAAAAATAACCTATAATTAAGGAGGGTCATAATGAACTTTATAGCATACGAACAAGAAGGATTTGTAGGAGTAATAACTATAAACCGTCCAAAAGCTTTAAATGCATTAAATAGCGAAGTATTAAAAGAATTAAATACAGTGTTAGATAATGTTGATTTAGAAGCTACGAGAGCACTTATCTTAACAGGTGCTGGAGAAAAATCTTTTGTTGCAGGTGCAGATATCGGAGAGATGAGTACACTTACAAAAGCTGAAGGAGAGGCTTTTGGTAAAATAGGAAATGATGTTTTTAGAAGAATAGAGACTTTCCCAATTCCAGTAATTGCAGCAGTAAATGGATTTGCATTAGGTGGAGGTTGTGAAATAGCAATGAGTTGTGATATTAGACTTTGTTCTGATACAGCTTTATTTGGACAACCAGAAGTAGGATTAGGAATAACTCCAGGATTTGGTGGAACACAGAGATTGGCTCGTTTAATACCAATAGGAAAAGCGAAAGAGATAATATACGCAGCTGTAAATATAAAAGCAGATGAGGCATATAGAATAGGATTAGTAAATGCAGTATATCCATTAGAAGAGTTGTTACCAGCAGCTAAAAAATTAGCAGCTAAAATAGCTAAAAATGCTCCAATTGCAGTTAGAGCTTGTAAACAAGCTATAAATGACGGACTTAATACAGATATGGATCATGCAATTGTAATTGAAGAGAAGCTTTTTGGAAGTTGTTTTGAAACGGAGGACCAAAAAGAGGGAATGAAGGCATTCTTAGAAAAAAGAAAAGTTGAAGGATTCAAAAATAGATAGAAAAAACTCTTTAGATAAAATAGATATAAAAACTTAGGAGGCATTGAGATGAAAATAGGAGTAATTGGTGCTGGAACTATGGGTTCTGGAATTGCACAAACATTTGCACAAACTGAAGGATATGAAGTAGTTCTTTGTGATATTAATGAGGAGTTTGCAGCAAGAGGAAAAGCTAAAATAGCAAAAGGTTTTGAAAGAATGATCGCTAAAGGAAAAATGGATCAAGCAACTGTAGATGCTGTATTAGCAAAAATTACAACTGGAACTAAAGAAATTTGTGGAGATTGTGATTTAGTAATTGAAGCAGCCTTAGAAAATATGGAGATCAAAAAACAAACTTTTAAAGAGTTAGATGCTATTTGCAAACCAGAAGCTATATTTGCAACTAACACATCATCATTATCAATAACAGAAATAGGAGCAGGATTAAATAGACCAGTAATTGGAATGCACTTCTTTAACCCAGTACCTGTTATGAAACTTGTAGAAGTAATAGCAGGATTAAATACTCCAGTTGAGATAGTAGAAACTATCAAAAAAATATCTGAAGAAATAGGAAAAGTTCCTGTACAAGTAGAAGAAGCAGCAGGATTTGTTGTAAATAGAGTATTAATTCCAATGATAAACGAAGCAGTAGGAATTTTAGCTGATGGTGTAGCTTCAGCTGAAGGAATAGACAATGCTATGAAATTAGGAGCTAACCATCCAATGGGACCATTAGCTTTAGGAGATTTAATAGGATTAGATGTATGTTTAGCTATTATGGAAGTATTATACAATGAATTTGGAGATTCTAAATACAGACCTCATCCATTATTAAGAAAAATGGTTAGAGGTGGAAAACTTGGAAGAAAAACTGGAATGGGATTCTTCGATTATACTAAATAGTAAAAAAGTTTAATAAAAAAGCCAGAGAAAGTTGTTCTTTGGCTTTTTTAGTTACAAAATATTAAAAATTAATCTTCGTTATTATCTGTATTTTCTAAACTTTCTAAATTAAAGAAGTAGTTGCTAAGCTGTTTAGCACACTCATCCATATCAGTATAGTGTAATGAGAATTCAAATTTATGTTTATCAATACTCACCTCATAAAGTGGATCATAATATTGTTTGATTAGAATCTCTCCTAACTCTCTAAGTTTTTTCTCATGTAAAAGTTGTAGATAGTTAGCTGTCTTTTCTTTAGATACATAACGAGCTACCTTCATAATACACTCTTCAAGCTCATTTTCAGAGACATTAGTGTAATCTTCCAATAAAACATCTAATCTACTTGGAATATTTGTATCTATGAACAGATGTTGTCCTGCAGTCATACTAGAATAAACTGATTCAGGTATATAGACATTTCCAATTCTTTTACTTTCACTCTCAACAACTATATATTTTGTTTTACAAGTTCTAAGAAATTCGAAGATTTCTCCGTCAAATCTTTTTTGACTCTGTGGAAATTTTTCACCTAAAGCGCCAAAGAAAGAGCCTTTATGAGCAGCTATTCTTTCAAGATCTAAAACCGAGACTCCAAGTTCAATCATCTTATTTAAAATTTTAGTTTTTCCTACACCAGTACGACCATGTACAACTATATATTTAAAATTTTGATTAAGTTGAGGAATATTAGCTATTATGAAGTCTCTATAAGCTTTATAACCACCTTCAAGTTTTGCAACTTTATATCCAAGACTTCCAAAAAGTGATGTTATAGATGAACTTCTCATTCCACCTCTAGCACACATAAAAACAAGTTTAGAGTGTTTTTTTGAAAGTTCTTGTATCTGTTCAAAAATTTCAGGTAATCTTTTTGAAATAAACTCTACTCCCAATTTTTTTGCCTTCTCTTTAGATTCTTGTACATAAGTAGTTCCTACTAAAACTCTCTCTTCATCAAGAAGGACAGGGATATTAACAGAGTTAGGAACTTTATCTAATTCAAATTCTTTTGGAGTTCTAACATCAATAAGAATTGCATTTTTTTCCTTTAAAAAATTTTCAAAACTGACTAAATTCATTTTATTCTCCTTACATTTTGACAACATTTTACTCTGTATTATATCACAATTATGAAGATATTTAAACAAATAAATAGTGATAATTCATATGAGAAAAAGTGGGATATACTATTTTGTGAGTAGTAGAGGTATTTAAAAATAGAGTAACGGTTTTGATTTTTTTTTGAAAAATTGATATAATA
>JAHHSZ010000036.1 GCA_020024915.1 Fusobacterium sp.
ATAACATAAAAAAAAGAGGAGTCATAAAATAAAAATATGGTGAATATATGAAAAAAGAAGCAAGAAGAGTATTGAAAGAGATATATGGATATGACAATTTTAGGAGAGGACAGGAGATAATAGTTAATTCTGTATTGTCAGGAAGAGATACTTTGGGAGTGATGAGTACAGGAGGAGGGAAATCAATCTGTTATCAAGTGCCAGCACTCTTATTTAAAGGAGTAACAATAGTAATCTCACCTCTAATATCATTGATGAAAGATCAAGTAGATTCCTTGAGACTTTTGGGGATAAAAAGTGTATATATAAATTCAACTCTATCCAAAGAGGAGTATGTAGAAAGTCTTAGAAAGATACGTCAAGGTGAGGCAAAGATAGTGTATGTAGCTCCAGAAAGATTGAATAATGAGAGGTTTGTTGAATTTATAAAAAAATACAAGATTTCAATGATAGCAGTAGATGAAGCTCACTGTATATCACAGTGGGGACATGACTTTAGAAAAAGTTATCTAGAGATTCCAAATTTTATAAGCAAAATAGATCAAAGAGTGCAGGTTTTAGCTCTTACAGCTACAGCAACTAAAGAGGTTAGAAGAGATATTGAAGAAAAATTGGCTCTTAAAAATCCCTTTGTATATGTTCACGGATTTGACAGAGAAAATATTTTTTTTAAAGTTGTAAAAAATGTAGTTCCAGAGGCATATATAGTAGATTATTTGAAAAAAATTGGAAAAAAATCAGGAATAATCTATGCCTCAACGAGAAAAGAGGTAGATAATCTCTATGCCTATTTAAAATTGAAAGAGATAAATGTAGGGAAGTACCATGCAGGTTTGGGAGAGAATGAAAGAAAAGAGAATCAGGAAAAATTTTTAAAAGATGAGATCCAGATAATGATAGCTACAAATGCTTTTGGAATGGGAATAGACAAATCTAATGTAAGATTTGTAATACATAGAAATATTCCTAAGGATATGGAGAGTTACTATCAAGAAGCTGGAAGAGCAGGAAGAGATGGTGGACCTTCAGAAGCGATACTTATGTTTTTTGAAGAGGATGTAAGTACTCAGATGTTTTTAATAGAGAGTAACGAAGAGAGTGAAGATGAACTGAAAAAAGAAAAGGTAAAGAAACTTGATGCAATGATAGAGTACGCCTATCTTGAAAGCTGTTATAGGGAGTATATCTTAAAGTATTTTGGAGATAAGAGAATAAAAAATTACTGTGGAAAGTGTGGAAATTGTAAAACTTTAAAAAATATAGAGGATCTTACAATAGAGGCTCAAAAGGTTATATCTTGTATAGGAAGAGCAAAAGAGAGTATTGGAATATCTACATTGGTAAATATTTTATATGGTAGAAGTGATACTAAGATGGAGAGAAAGGAGTACAACAAACTTTCAACTTTTGGAATAATGAATGATAGAGATATTAGGTGGATAGAGGAGTTTACAAATTTCTTGATTTCTGAAGGGTACTTTGAGCAGAGTGCAGGAAGTTTTCCAGTGCTGAAGTTGAATAAAAAATCAAGAAGTGTATTAAAAAATGAGATCTCTGTATTTAGAAGGTTAGACGAGAAGATAACTTTTGATTACTTTGAAGATCCGTTGTTTGAAGAGCTAAATCAATTGAGAAATGAGATAGCTATAAGAGAGGATGTGGCTCCATATATTGTATTTTCAGATATGACTCTTTTAGAGATGGCAGAGTACAAACCTAAAAACAGATGGGATATGCTAAAAATTAGGGGGATAGGAAATCAAAAGTTTAAGAATTATGGGGAAGAGTTCTTAAGAGTAATTAATATGTATGATGATGAGGATATGGAAAGAGTGAAACAAGAGAGTAAACTTTATGAAGGATTAGATGATGAGAAGATAGATGTTTTGAAAAAAAGATTGGGAGTGACAATGGAGAGTGAAAAAGTAAAGGAGATTCTTTATGAAACAGTTCTCAATTTCCTTGTAAAATAAATCGAATATAAAAAAAGAGCAATGTCCTAATATTTTTTAGAGTGTTGCTCTTTTTTTATCGAAGATTTAGATTTTTCAATATCCATACACAAAAAATCAGATAAACAGTTTCAACCATATTTTTTGGAATTAAAAATTGATCATTTTTAATGGAAGTTAAAATTTCTTTTTCAGCTATTCCTTCCTCTTTCATAGTAGAGCTTGAGTTAATTGTTGTATTCTTTGAGGTTGTTTAAGATAATCTCACAAGCTTTAGAGTTAGACTCATATCAAAACTTCTTATATCAATAATAGCTGAGTAGTTTTTATTAAAAAAAGTCAGCTTTATTTTTATTTTTTTGTAAAAAATGATAAAGAAAAAATTTTTTTATGATTAAAAATTGATTGTTCTAATAAATTAAATATGATATAATTACTAAAGGATAAAATGAAAGATGAGGATATGAAATGAAAAAGAGTTTAGTTGTAAAACTTATTTATGAGTTTTATTTTTTAATGTTTGCTCTTACAGAAAGAAAGAAAAAACCTATAGATGCAAACAAGATAGCTAATAAATTTCTAAATTATAATAATAAAAGAGTAATGAAAAGTATTGAAAATAAGAAGATAAACAAAGTTTTAATATTACTTCCTCATTGCTTACAAAAATATTCTTGTGTTTTTAAAGTGACATCTGATATAGAGAATTGTAAAAGATGTGGTCAATGTGTAATAGGTAATTTTTTGAACATAAAGAAAGAGTTTCCTATAGAGGTAAAAGTAGCTACTGGAGGAACACTCGCTAGAAAGCATATAAAGAGTATAAGACCAGATCTAGTGATGGCAGTAGCTTGTAAAAGGGATTTAGTATCAGGAATACATGATGCTTATCCAGTAAATGTATATGGAATTTTTAATGAAATAGTAAATGAACCTTGTATAGATACAACTGTTTCAATAGCAAAAGTGAAAGAATTTTTAAATAAAATATTTTAACATTAATATACAGGAGGTAGAACTTGAAAATTAGATATTTTTTAGGAGCCCTTATTTTTGTATTGAGAGTTTCAGCCTTTGCATCAGAAAAAGAGGATTTGGTCTTTGTAGATGAATTATATAAACAGAAAAAATTTGATCTAGCAATAGTGGAATCAAAAAGTTTTTTGGATAAATATCCAACATCTAAATATAATAAAAATATTCAAGATAGGATAGCAAAAGTATATTTTTTACAAAAGGATTATCCAAATGCAATAAAGTATTTTAAAATTTTGTTGATGAATAATAATCTGAAAGAAGATGATAAAAATGAGATAAGATACTACTTAGTAAGATCTTATGCAGATATTGGAGACGAAAAAACAAGTGACGAGTATTTGAGTACAATAAATAGTAAGAGTGATTATTACGAAAAGGCCATATATGACAATGGAACTGCATATTTAAGCAGTGAAAATTATGTTATGGCAGAAAAAGAGTTTCAAGAAGTGATGAACTTAAATAAGAAGTACTATAATGATTCAGTTTTAAGCATGGCATTATTATCTTATAACAAGGGAGATTATAATAGGAGTATAGCTTATTTAGATCAATATTCACAAATAAAGGGAAAGAAAAATATTATTTTTATGAACTATCTATTGGGATCTAGTTACTATAAATTGAACCAAGCAGATTTAGCCATAAGATATTTTGAAGATGGATTGAATGAAAATAAAAATAGTGCATATGGAAAAAAAGCTGGATTAAATCTAATAGAGATATATAGTAACAAGGGTGAATTGGAGAAAGCAGAGAGCAAGCTAGCTATTTTAAAGGGGAGTAAAGAGTATGATGAAGGCTTGAGAATATTAGGAGACTATTATGCTACTAAAGGTGATTACAATAAGGCTGTGGAGTACTACAATCAAGTGAAAGATTTCTCTAATCCTAAATTACTATATAGTTATGGTTTTTCACTCTATAAATTAAATAAATTAAAAGAGGCACAGACTTATTTTGAAAGTTTGAAGAGTAGTTCCTTTTATAATCAGGCTATGTACTATATTTTTGCCATTGATTATAAATTAGGAAATTATAAAAAGATAATAAAAAATAAAAATGAAGTAAAGAGAGTTGTAGTAAATCAAAAGGATACAGAGAGCATAAATACAATTATAGCCAATTCAGCTTATGAGATTGGAGATTACAAAACATCAAAGAATTACTATACTAGAAACTATACATTAAAACCTAATTTAGAGAGTCTTTATAGAATAATTGTAATAGATTCTAGATTGGGAGATGTAGAGGATATAAAGAGGAGATTTTCAGAGTATAAGAGTAAATTTGCTAGTGACAAAAAATACAAGAAGAATATCTATATATCTGTAGGTGAACTTTATTACAAAAAGGATATGTTAGACGAGAGTGTAGAGGTATATAGAGAGTATCTCAACGAGAATCAGGATTTTGATATTTTGAATAACTTGGTATCAGTGTTATTAGTTAAACAAAATTATTCTGAGATGATGAAGTATTTAGATGGAGCAGACAGCTCACCAAATAGTGTATATTTAAGAGGAATTGCATCAATGGGAATGGGAAATTATTCTGATGCAAGTGGATATTTTACAATAGTAGAGCAAGATACAGCAACAACACCAGAGCTATTAGAAAAGATTAAATTTAATAAGGCGAGAAACTCTTTCCTATGGGGAAAATATGATGAAGCAATAAAATTTGGAGAAGAGTATTTACAAGCTTATCCAGAGGGAGCTAATAAGGGTGAAGTTTTGGACAAGATAGCAATTAGTTATTTTAGATTAGATAATTATGGTAAGAGTAGAGAGTATTATTCAAGATTAAGAGAGTTACCAGAAAATAGTGAGTATGCAAAATTCCAAATAGCTGATTCGTATTATGCTCAAGGAAAATATGATCTAGCAGAGACAGAGTATAAGAGTTTATTTAGTGAATTTCCAGAAGGTAAATACTCTGAAACTGCTAATTATTGGTACTTAAATGCTTTGGTTAATCAAGGTAAATTAGATGAGTTTGAAAAAAGTAAAGGGGAGTTTTTAGAAAAATATCCTAATTCAACTATGAAATCAAATATCTATATATTAGCTGGACAGATATATGAAAAAAAAGGAGATAGAGAGGGAGTATTAACAAACTATGAAAAGCTTTATAGTAGCTCTTCGGATCCTAAAACAAAAGATGAAACTGCTACAAAAATTATAGATATCCATATTGCTACTGATAAACTTGAAGAAGCAATGAACTATATAGCCAATTTAGAAAATTTTGAGACAAAAAGTTACTACAATTCATTAATATATGAAAAACAAGGAAAAAAAGAGGAAGCCTTAAAAGAGTATAATAACCTTTTAAAAGGTGAAAAATATAAAGGTTTTGCTGGAATAAACTTGGGAAATCACTATTTTGATACTAAGGATTATAAAGAAGCTAGAGAGTATTATAAAATAGTTGATGGATTGGAGAGTACACCGTATAAAGATTTTATTCTGTATCAACTCTCTACTATAGATGAACTTGAAGGTAAGAATGAGAGTGCTTTGAGAGGATATACAAAGGGATATGTTTTATACAGGGGGGAGTATTCTGATCTATCTAAATTAAAAGCAGCACAAATCAATGAAAAACTTGGGAAAGAGAGAGATGCTATAGCACTGTACGAGGAGTTATATGCGTTGGAGAATTTCCAATATAAGGGCTTTGTATTAGAGAAATTAATATATTTTACATTAAAAAAAGGTAATAAAGTTGAAGCAAAAAAATATTATTTAGAATTACAAAAAATAGATAAAAAAACTTCAGAAAAATACAATCAATTTTTTAACCAGGAGGCTTAACTATGAAAAAACTATTAACAGTATTATTTTTAGCAACTACTATTTGTGCTATGGGAGCAGATGAAGGTGTAACAGCTTTAGATAAAGAAATTCAGGGAGTTAATAAGGAACAACTTGAGATAAGAGAGATTCCTACAGAAGAGGTAATATTAGAGAATCAAAAAATAGAGTCAGGAGCTATAAAAGTAACAAATGATAACTATCAAAATCAAACTCAAAAGATAAAAGTGGTACAAGGGGATAAGAGTGCTCTTGAAGAGGAGCTTTCTCAAGGAGTGGAAGAGAAGTCATATTGGAAATATATCTTGGGTGGTTTAGGAGTTGTAGTTCTAGTCATTGCATTATAGATTGAATAAAATACTTATTTTTTAGGAGGGCAGATGTACTATTTAACAAATGGTGGAATACTAATGTATGTGATACTTATTATGTCAATAGTAGGTGTTAGTGCTATTATAGAGAGATTTATATATTTTGCTAAAAACGAGAGAGAGAATAGAGGTTTTTTATCAAAAGAGATAAAAGAAGGTTTGGATAATGGAAATTTAAAAGATTTAATAATTATGTTAAATAAAGAGAAAAGTTCTGTGTCAAAGGTATTAAAAGAGGTACTTTATGAACTTTATAAAAATCCAAATGCCACTACACAAAAACTAGAGGAAAAAGGTAAAGAGAAAGCTATGTATCAAGTTACTCAATTGGAAAGAAATATGTGGTTAATATCTTTAGCAGCTCACTTAACTCCATTGATTGGATTATTGGGAACAGTAACAGGGATGATTAAGGCATTCCAAGCTGTTGCATTATATGGAACAGGAGATGCAGCTATATTAGCTAAAGGAATATCTGAAGCACTATTTACAACAGCAGGAGGACTTTTAGTAGCAATCCCAGCCTTAATGTTTTATAATTATTTTAATAAAAAGATAGAGAGAATAATATCTGATATGGAAATAACTACTACAGAGCTTATAAATTATTTTAGAAAGTAGGAAAAAATTATGAAAATAGAAAGATATAAAAAAAGAGGAGAGTTAATTTTAGAACTTACCCCTCTAATAGATGTAGTGTTTCTTTTACTGATCTTTTTTTTGGTGGCAACAACCTTTGATGATATGAAGGGTGGAATTAAGATAGAATTGCCACAATCTACAATTAGAGAGATATCAGATATAAAAGAGATACAGGTAATAGTGGATAGAAATAAAAAAATAGTCCTCAATTATAAAGAGAAGGGTAAAAGTGAAAAGATAAGTGTAAATAAAGAGAATTTAAAAGCTAAGCTATTAGAGAAGTTAGCTAATTCAACAGAAAAAAATGTGATAATTAGTGCAGATAAAAAGATAGACTATGGGTATATAGTAGAGATAATGACTATATCAAAAGAGGCAGGAGCTTCATCACTAGACATAGATACAGCAGATAAAAAATAGAGGAGGGGCTTATGAAAAAAGATGATGGAATAAGTATACTCCTTTCAATAGTGATAAATATAATTATAGTTATACTAATTCCAAGTTTATCGACAAAAAGAGTGGAAAATCAGAAGATAAAAATAGGTTTAGTAGCTTATGAAAATAAGAATAGAACAAAGTTAGATGGACAGAAAAATAGTAATAGTAGTGAAAAAAAGAGCTCTCAAGAGTTACAGAAAAAGATTAAAAAGACTAATGAAGTAAAAAAAGTAGAGGAGAAGAAAAAAGAGAAAACTCCAAATAAATCTAAAGATAAGATAGATATGGAGAGCTTAAACAACATAGTTACTAATATTTCTGCTCCTAAGATTGAAGTTATAAAAAATCTCCAACCAAATCCAAGTGCAAGAAAGATAAAAGAGATAAAAGCTCCAACTAAAGAGTTTGCTCAGAAAGAGAGAATAGAATCTAATAGTAATCTAAGCAAGGACATAGTTCTTGTTAAAGAGGAGATTGTAAGTGAAAATGAGAAGCTAGATTTAAAAGAGGACGATAAGATAACTTTTAACTCTGAAGTAGGTAAAGATGAGTCTTTTGATAGAATACTTAAAATTACAGGAGAGACAGAGGGGCTTCCAAGTGGTTATAGATTGGGAACAGAAGATGGAGATATAATAGCTAAATGGGATGAGTTAAATAGAGAACCAGTATATCCAGAAAGTGCCCAATTAAAAGGATTACATGGTAGTGTAAGAATTAAAATGGAGATAGATGAGAGTGGAAATGTAAAATCTCTTCATTTAGAAAAAGGTAGTGGAGTTCCTGAGATAAACAATGCTATTGAAGAAGTTGGAAGAACATGGAAAATATACTTAAATAAAAATGGTTTAAGTGTAGAAGGAAAGGTAATCTTGGAATATAATTTTATACTAAAGGGGAAGATTGACTAATTATTAAATATTACAAGAGGTGAAAAGATGATTCTTTTAGGATTCAGATTGGAGAGAAATTTAAAAGAGGAGCTAGAGAATAATTTTGAAAATGAATTGACATTTGCTGAAAATATAAGTGAATTTATAGATTTTTTAAAAATAAAAAAGTATGAAGCTATAATTATTGAGGAGAAAAACCTTCAAGAAGAGGCATTGATAAATCTTATAAAAAAGGTTGGAGAGTGTCAAAAGAAAGGTGTTATAATTATTTTAGGAGAGACTTCAAACTTAAAAGTAGTAGCTGGAAGTGTGAAAGCAGGAGCTTATGACTATATTTTAAAACCTATAGATACTCCAACTATAATAAAAGTAATAGAGAAGTCTGTAAAAGATTATAAACTTTTAGCAGAGCGTATAGATAAGCATAAGAGTTCTGGAGATAAATTGATAGGGCAGACAAAAGAGATTGTGGAGCTATATAAGATGATAGGAAAGGTTGCTACAAGCAGAGTTCCAGTTTTAGTTATAGGAGAGAAAGGAACTGGAAAAACAAGTGTAGCTAAGGCTATTCATCAATTTAGTGATTGGTCAAATAAACCTTTGATTAGTATAAATTGCACTTCATTTCAAAATGATCTATTGGAAAGAAAGATGTTTGGTTATGAAAAAGGAGCATTTAAAGGGGCTGTATTTCCACAGATAGGAGAGTTAGAGAAAGCTAATGGCGGAACACTTCATTTAGGGAATATAGAATCTCTAAGTTTGGATTTACAATCTAAAGTACTTTACTTTTTAGAAGAGGGAGAGTTCTTTAGAATGGGAGGAGCAGAGCCAATAAAAATAGATATTAGAGTTGTTGCAACAACCTGTGAAAATTTGGAGGAATTAATAAATCAAGGAAAATTTATAGATGAGTTATATAGAAAATTAAGAGTCTTAGAAGTAAATATTCCTCCATTGAGAGATAGAAAAGATGATATTCCATTGATAGTAGATCACTATCTATTAGAATGTAATGATGAGTTACACAAAAGTGTAAAGGGAATTAGTAAACCAGCATTGAAAAAGATGTTGAGATATGAGTGGCCAGGAAATGTAAATGAATTAAAAAATGCTGTAAAATCAGCTGTTGCTCTTTGTAGAGGTACATCTATATTGATAGAGGATCTACCGAGTAATGTATTGGGAACAAAGATTACAAAGAAAAAGGGAGAGAATCAGATTTCAGATTTGAAAGAATGGATAAGATCTGAATTAGTTGAGTTGAAGAATAACAATCAACAAGACTACTATGGAAATATCATATCAAAAGTAGAGAGAGAATTGATACGTCAAGTGTTGGAGATAACTAATGGAAAAAAAGTAGAGACTGCTGAGATCTTAGGAATAACGAGAAACACCCTAAGAACAAAGATGAGTAATTATAGTTTGGAGTAAAAGATGCATATAACATTATATAGAAAATATAGACCTAAGAATTTTGAAGAAGTAGCAGGACAAAAAGAGATAGTAAAGACACTAAAAACGTCATTAGAGAATGGAAAAATGTCACAAGCCTATCTATTTACAGGACCTAGAGGTGTTGGAAAAACTACACTAGCAAGACTTCTAGCTAAAGGAGTTAACTGTTTAAAAGATGGGATTACAGGTGAGCCTTGTAATGAGTGTGAAAACTGTATTGCCATTAATAATGGAACTTTTTTAGATATGATTGAGATAGATGCTGCTTCTAATAGAGGAATAGATGAGATAAGACAATTAAAAGAGAAGATAAACTATCAACCTGTTAAAGGAAGAAAAAAAATATATATAATAGATGAGGTTCATATGTTGACAAAAGAGGCATTTAATGCTTTACTAAAAACATTGGAAGAACCACCTGAACACGTTATATTTATATTGGCAACAACAGAAGTTGATAAGATACCAGCAACGATAATATCTAGATGTCAGAGATATGATTTTAAAACCTTAACTCTAAGTTCAATGAGAGAGCAACTACAATTTATTACAGAGAAAGAAGGGGTAACTCTTCCTGATGATGTAGCAGAGCTTATCTATGAAAGTTCTGGTGGAAGTGTGAGAGATGCAGTTTCAATCTTAGAGAGAATTATGATCACTTGTTTTGATGAAAAGATTACAATAGAAAGAAGTGAAAAGATATTAGGAGTAACTTCAGCAAGAAAGATGGAGGAATTCTTAACTGAGGTAAATAATAAAAATTATACAAATCTTATAAAGATGTTAGATGTATTTTGGAATGAGTCTGTGGACATAGAGCTATTTTTTAAAGATTTTGCTAAGTACTGCAAAGGATTAATTAGTAGAGAAAAGCTTTCTGTAGAGCAAGGGGTTTCTATTATAGGGTGCATTTTTGATTCTTTAAATAAATTTAAATACGAAGAAGATAAGAGATTAATAGGTTATGTAATAATAGATAACTTAATTAAGAAAAATCAACCTAGAGAAAAAATTGTTGAAAAAATAATAGAAAAAGAGGTAGCAGTTCCAATGTCTATGAGGTTGTCAAGCTCGGAGGAAAAAGAGGTTTTAGAAGGAGTATCTCTTGAATATATTTCAAGTAGATGGAATGAGATTCTTAAAGAAGCTAAGAAAGAGAAGATAACTTTAGGAGCATTTCTTGTTACAGCAAAACCTTATAAACTAGAAGGAGATACTTTATATATAGGTTTTGATGCAGAGAGTACATTTTGTAAAGAGCAAATGGAAAATAGTATGTACAATGACGTATTTTTAGAGGTTGTTAAAAAATTAATAAATCCTAAAATAAAAGTAAAATATGTCTCGTTAGGTAAGAAAAGAGAGGATAAAAAAGATAGTGAAGATTTTACCAAAAAAATAGTGGATTTCTTTGGTGGAGAAATTATGATATAATATATAAGGAGAAAAAATGATTTTACTAAGTAGTGTGTTAACAATTCTTCTTTTATTTCTTCTTTCACTTCTTATGCCTGTAATGAGTTTTGCTCTTCCTGTGTATAAGATAAAAAAAATGAAGAGTTTTTCTTGTAGAGAGAAGATAGTGATAAACATAATTGCTATGGGAGCAATAGTAGTAATAAATCCCATACTATTATATTTTTATATAGGGTTCTTTCTCATGATTGAGGTATTGTATGAGTATTTTAAAAAAGGAACGATTGGTATAAAAAAATTTGATAGAATAGTTATAATTTCAATTGTTGTAACTACCTTAATGGGATTCCTATTATTTTGTTTAAGGGATAAGATTGATGCTAATATGGATATCTTACTGGAATTCTATCAAAAGAATTTTCAAATTAGTAAGGTTGAAAGTATTAAAATTTATGAAGAGATGAAAGAAAACTTCATATACTATACTTTTATATATAGTATTTTAAATGTATTTGTAGTATATGTATCACTAGATTCAGATGATTACCATAGATGGGAGATATCTTTTGAGTGGTTGTTGATATATACAGTTAGTTATTTTATGATTCACTTATTGAAGATTGATAATTTTTATGTTGTAAATGCTCTAAATATAGGTGAAACAATATTTATATTTTATGGAATAAAGAGTATATATGCTACTCTCTATGAAAAGATAAAGTATAAGGGAATTGATAATGCAATAGCTGTAATGATAGGGCTATTATTTCCATTTGGAACTTTTCTATTGGGAGTTTTCAAGGGATTTAAAATAGACAGAGATACTAAGAAGAGATAATTGGAGGATAAAAAATGGCGAAAATACAGGTAATATTAACACAAGATGTAGCAGGACAAGGGAGAAAAGGGGATATAGTTTCAGTTTCAGACGGATATGCTCATAACTTTTTAATAAAAAATAATAAGGGGATTATAGCAACTCCAGAAGAGTTAAAAAAAATAGAAAATAGAAAGAAAAAAGAAGAGAAAAAACAACAAGAGGAAAAAATAAAATCTGAAGAGTTGAAAAAAGTTATTGAAGCTAAAAAAGTGGAGATAAAAGTAAAAACAGGAGAAAATGGGAAACTATTTGGAGCAATTACAAATAAAGAAGTAGCAGCAGCTTTAGAGCAAACTTTTGGTCTAAAAATAGATAGAAAAAAAATAGAGTGTAATATAAAGAGCTTAGGGGATCACACTGCTATTGTAAAACTTCATACAGATGTTAAAGCAGAGGTAAAAATAGTAGCTAAAGCTCAATAATAGAGATTAGGAGTAAAAATGCTAGATATAGAAAATTTGAAAAAAATTCCAAGTAGTATGGAAGCAGAGAAATCTGTATTAGGAGGAATACTTCTAAAACCAGATATTTTTGGTGTTATTGTAGAGATACTTAATTCCAATGATTTTTATAAAAATGGTCATAAATTGATATATGAAGCTATGAGAGATTTATATAATACAGGAACACAAATTGATCCTATAGTAGTAGTAAATAGATTAAAGAAAAATGATAAATTTGATGAACTGGTTGGAGAAGAGTTGCTGTATGAGATAATATCTGATGTTCCAACAGCAGCTAATATTATAGAGTATGCGAAAATTGTAAAAGAGAAATCTACCTTGAGAAGATTAGGAGAAGTAGGAACAAAAATTGTTGAACTGGCCTATGAAGGATATGAAGAGGTCGATACAATCTTAGATAAGGCTGAGGGAATGATTTTTAAAATCTCTGAAAATGTAGATTCCAAAGATTTAGTTAGTTTAAAAGATGTGATAGCACAGGAGTTTATAAGATTAGAAAAAGTCTATCAAAATAAAGGTGTTGCTACAGGGATATCTTCTGGATTTTCAGATTTTGACCAGATGACGAGTGGATTCCACCCTTCAGATTTGGTAATCTTGGCTGCTAGACCAGCTATGGGAAAGACAGCTTTTGCTTTAAACTTAGCTTTGAATGCAGCTATGAAAAATAACAAAGGTGTTTTACTATTTAGTTTGGAGATGTCAAGCTCTCAATTGCTACAGAGATTATTATCTATTGAAGCAGGAATAGGACTTCAAAAAATAAGAAATGGTTTTTTAGATCAAGATGATTGGGGAAAATTAGGTCTTGCCAGTATGAAATTATCTAATTCAGAGATAAATATTGCAGACCTACCAAATGTTAATGTACTAGAGATAAGAGCCATTGCTAGAAGATTAAAAGCAGCAGGAAAATTAGATATGATAGTGATAGACTATCTTCAGTTGATAAAGGGTAGTAATGCAAAAAATGATAGTAGACAACAGGAGATATCTGAGATCTCCAGAGCCTTAAAGGGAATAGCTAGAGAGTTGGATATACCAATAATTGCTCTATCACAGCTATCCAGAGCAACGGAGCAAAGAGCTGATAGAAGACCTATGCTTTCAGACTTGAGAGAATCAGGAGCTATAGAGCAAGATGCTGATATGGTACTGTTCTTGTATAGAGATGACTATTACAATGAGGAATCTGAAGATAAAGGACTTACAGAGGTAATAATAGGAAAACAAAGAAATGGACCTGTAGGAACTATAAAGTTGAGATTTTTTCATGAATACACAAAGTTTGCAAATTTTAGTGCAAAAGCAGATGAATAGTTTAGAGAGGATTGATAATGTTGAAAAAAGTTGAATTATTAGCACCAGTGGGAAATATGGAGAAGTTCAAAATGGCTCTTCATTATGGTGCAGACGCTGTATTTTTAGGCGGAAAGATGTTTAATCTAAGAGCGGGAAGTAATAACCTTTCTGATGAAGAGTTAGAATATGCAGTTAAATACGCACATGAAAGAGGAAAAAAAGTATACATAACTTTAAATGTAATCCCTCACAATGAGGAGTTAGATCTATTACCAGATTATGTAAAATTCTTGGATAAAGTAGGAGTAGATGGAGTTATCGTAGCTGATTTAGGAGTTTTCCAAATAGTTAAAGAGAACTCAAATCTATCAATAAGTGTAAGTACACAAGCAAGTAATACAAACTGGCGTTCAGTAAAGATGTGGAAAGATCTAGGAGCTAGAAGAGTAGTTTTGGCTAGAGAGATATCTTTGGATAACATAGCAGAGATAAGAGCTAAAGTACCAGATATTGAATTGGAAGTTTTTGTACATGGTGCTATGTGTATGGCTATCTCTGGTAGATGTTTATTAAGTAACTATATGACAGGAAGAGATGCTAACAGAGGAGATTGTGCACAGGCTTGTAGATGGAAGTACAATCTAGTAGAAGAAACAAGACCTGGAGAGTATATGCCTGTTTATGAAGATGAACATGGGACATATATATTTAACTCTAGAGATCTATGTACAATAGAGATAATAGATAAAATATTAGACTTAGGGGTAGATTCTTTAAAAATAGAGGGAAGAATGAAGGGAATATACTATGTGGCTAATGCTGTAAAAGTATATAGAGATGCAATAGATAGTTACTATTCAGGAAATTATCAATATAATCCTAAATGGTTAGAGGAGTTAGAATCAACATCTAATAGATCATATACAAAAGGATTCTATTTAGGTAGAGCTGGAATAGAGTCTCAAAACTACAATGATAGAAATTCATATAGTCAAACTCACCAGTTAGTGGCTAAAGTTGAAAAAAAACTATCTGATAATGAATATATCTTAGCAATAAGAAATAAATTATTGATTGGAGAGAAGTTAGAGGTAGTTAGTCCAGGAATAGGAACTAGAGAGATAACTCTACCACCAATGATACTTATGAATAAGGATAAAGAGGTTGAGTCTGTTGAAGCAGCTAATCCAAACTCTTTTGTAAAGATAAAAATAGATGAAGAGTTAAATGAATTAGATATGTTAAGAAAAAGAATTTAGTATTAATATAGGGAGGATAATTATGAAAAAATTTCTAATTATGAGTTTGTTTATAATGAATGCTCTATCTTTTGGAGCACAATTGAAAGTTCCAGCTGATATAGAAAAAGAGATCAATAATTCAGCTAGAAGTTTTGACGGTTCTCAAAGAGTGAACTTTATAAATTGGCAAAAGAGATCTTATTTAAAAATTGAAAGCTTAGGAAAAGAGTCAGGTATTCCAGAAGATGAATTTTTAAGAATAAAAAATAGACTTCATAAAATGTATGGAAGTAACTATGCAAAACAACTTCAAATATTACCAAAAGAGATGAATGATTATAGAGAGCTGGTAAGAAGAGTACAAGAGGCTACTAAAGGTAATGTAATAGATGAAGAGATCAATGAAAAAGCTAAGGAACAGATGAAAGCAACCCTATTGAATGCAGTTAGAGTTCCAACTGAAATTCTAAATGTTTATCAAGAGTCAGCAAAGGAACTTTTTCCAAATAACTATGTGATGCAGGAAAAATTTGTAAGTACTTGTATAAGAGATTACTATAATATTCTACCCCTACTAAAAAAAGAGTTAGAAAAAGAGAATAGAAGATAACTTAAAAGAACACATTGATTTGTTATGTAAATTGATGTGTTCTTTATTGTTCTAAACAAAAAAATAAAAAAATTATTGACTTTTTTAACAATGTAAAGTATATTAAATTGTTAAAAAAAATAATTTTAGATAAAGGAGTTGATAAGGAAGAAATGAAAAAGAGACAAGTATCCCTTTCTTGTGCATTATTGCCAATAATATTTTTGGTGGTAATACTTTTTTATTCTGTACAGATAGCACAACTAGAAGTACACATACCAATATTTATATCAGCAATATTTGCTGGTTTTGTAGCTTTAATATGTAAATATGCAACTTGGAATGAGTTGGAAGATGGAGTCGTAGAAACAATAAAAATGTCAATGAGAGCTGTTCTGATTCTAATGATAATAGGGATGGTTATAGGAAGTTGGATTTTATCAGGAATAGTTCCATCAATGATATACTATGGATTAAAAATTATAAATCCAGTAGTATTTTTACCAGTAACAGTTATAATATGTTCAGTAGTTTCACTTGCAACTGGAAGTTCATGGAGTACAGCCTCAACAGTTGGAATAGCTTTAGTTGGAATAGGTGAAGGTTTGGGATTACCTAGACCAATAATAGCCGGAGCAATAATATCAGGTGCATATTTTGGTGATAAGTTATCACCAATGTCAGATACTACAACATTAGCACCAGCAATGTCAGGAACTACACTATTTGAGCATATAAAACATATGCTGTATACAACTATTCCATCATATCTAATAACGCTGATAGGATTTGTACTTTTAGGAATAAAACATAGTTCAGGAGGAGAGAGTGATATTGCTCAAATAAATGATATATTAAATGCATTATCAAATTCATTTAAAATAAGCCCATTTCTTTTATTAATTCCAGTATTTGTAATAGGTATGGTTGTAATGAAAGTTCCAGCAATACCAGGGTTATTCAGTGGAGCAATAATAGGAGCATTAGCAGCAGTATTAGTTCAAGGAGTGTCATTGAAAGAGGCTTTATATTCATTGCACTATGGTTTTAATGGTCAAACAGGGAATGCTATGGTAGATGAATTATTAAACAGAGGAGGGTTGAACTCCATGATGTGGACTGTTTCAATAATTCTATGTGCAATGACTTTTGGTGGAATAATGGAGAAATCTGGAATGTTGGGGAGAATAGCTCAAGAAATTTTAAAATTTGCAAATACAACAGGAAAATTGATATTGGCAACACTATTAACACCAATATTTATAAACTCTGTAGCTGGTGATCAATATTTATCAATAGTTATCCCAGGTAGAATGTTTAAAGAGAGCTATGAAAAGCGTGGATTAGCTCCTAAGAACCTTTCTAGAGCTTTAGAGGATTCTGGAACAATGACATCAGCTTTAATTCCTTGGAATACTTGTGGGGCATTTATGATGGGAGCGTTGGGAGTAGGAGCTTGGGTCTATGTTCCATACTGTCTATTTAATATAATCTCACCATTGATTTCTGCTTTCTATGGTTTCACTGGAATAACAATTGAAAAGATAAAAAATTAAAGGGGGTGTTGCAAACTAGTAATTTTTAATTACTGGTTTCGCACTCTCTTTAATTTTTTGCAAAAAAAATAG
>JAHHSZ010000037.1 GCA_020024915.1 Fusobacterium sp.
GGGATTAGAACACCAGTATTAAAAGAGTATGCTAAAAAAATATCCGAAGGAGATTGGAGAGGGTATTTGAAATATAATGGAGATGAGTACTATGAAGAAACTGTAATAGAAGGGTTGATATTGGGCTATTGTTCTTCAATGTATGAAGAACGGATAGAATATTTAAGCCAATTTATAGAAAATATAGATAACTGGGCAGTTTGTGATATAGCAGTTGCAAATTTAAAATTTTTAAAAAAAGAGCGAGAAAGATATTATAATTTTATAAAAAATTGTACAGAAACAAACAATTCTTGGAGAATAAGATTTGGAGTGGTGGCATTATTAGATTTTTATTTGACTGGTGATTATATAGATAATATATTTGAGATCTGCTTAAGAATAAAAAACAAAGATTACCATGTCAAAATGTCACAAGCTTGGTTGATTTCAATTATGTTTATAAAATTTAGAGAAAAAACATTAGGATATCTAAAGAGTCAGAGATTGGATAGTTGGATACAGAATAAAGCTATACAGAAAATCAGAGAATCTAAAAGAGTAACAAATGAAGATAAAAATCTAATTTTAGAATTAAAAATTAATGAACAAAAACATAAAAAAGTTGCTTTTTTTTAAAAGATTTGTTATTATCTAGTATAATGGGGTAATATACGATATCTTCTTAAAATAAGAATTAAGGAGATAAGAGAAATGAAAGAGTTTAATATTAATACAGTAATTTGTCATGGAACAGGGGCATTAAAAAAGTTAAATGAGATAATGGGGAAAAATGTTTTGATTGTTTGTGACTCTTTTATAAGTTCGTCAGAAATTATGAAAAAAGTTATAGAAAATTTAAAAGAGAATAGTTTACATGTGTATGATAAAATTATTCCAGATCCAACTGTAGAGGTTGTAGCTAAAGGACTTCAAATAATGCAAAATGAGAGTATTGATATAATCGTAGCTGTAGGCGGAGGATCATCAATAGATGGTGCTAAAGCTATATCTGAATATTATAGAAAATTGAGTAATGATTCAGGAAAAAAAGTTAAATTCTATGCTATTCCTACAACAAGTGGAACTGGATCAGAGGTAACTGAATATTCAGTAATAACTAATGAAAGAGAGAACTTAAAATATGCATTAACATCTAAAGAGATATTACCAGATGTAGCAATATTAGATGCAGAATTAGTTAAAAGTGTTCCTAGATCTATAACAGCAGATACAGGAATGGATGTAATAACTCATGCTATAGAAGCATATGTATCAAAAGAAGCAACAGATTTTACAGATGCTTTAGCAGAGAAAGCTTTCATATTAGCAATAGAGAACATTGAAAAAGTTTGTAATGATGGAGCAGACCTGAAAGGTAGAGAAAAAATGCATAATGCTTCATGCTTAGCTGGAATGGCGTTTAATAGTGCAGGGTTAGGATTGGTTCATAGTTTAGCACATGCTATTGGTGGGAAACTACATATTCCACACGGCAAGATAAATGCTATGATCTTACCATATGTAATTAGATCAAACTCAGGAGTAAGAAAACTGTCTTATTCAGATAAAGCAGATGAAGTGATATTAAGATATCAAAATTTAGCAAAAATGATAGGTATAAATATATCGAATCCAGTGCTGGCAACAAATAAGTTAGTAACTTACTTGTTTGAATTAAATAAGAGATTAGGTATTCCATTGACATTAAAAGAGTTAGGCAAAGATACTAACTTAATTGTAAAAGAAGAGATTTATGCAGCAGTTATAAAAGATGTTTGTACTAAAACAAATCCAAGAGAAGTGACAAATATTCAGGTAAATGAACTTTTATTAGAAATTATTGGATAGATGTTAAGAGGGTTGCGTATGAAAGAAGAAAGAATAAATAAAGGAAAATTTAATATAGGAAAAGTTGAAAAAATATGTAAAATAGGAAAGAAAACATTGAGATACTATGATCGAATAGGTCTTTTGTCTCCGTCAGAAATAAAAGATAATGGATATAGGTATTATGATAAAGAAAATTTATATACAATACCAGTTATAAAATATTATAAACAGAGTGGCTTTACTCTTGAAAAGATAAAAGCATTATTAAATTCTTCAGATTATAAGATTATAGAAAAGAGTTTTGAAGAAAAAATATTAGAGTTAAAAAAAGAAGAAGAAAAGTTAAAATTAAAGAAAACCTCAATAGAGGATTGGTATTCTCTGATTAAAGAGGCAAAAATGATAAAGGAGTTTAATTTATCAGAGATAAAAATTAAGTATTTAGAAAAAGCAGAGATGATATTTTTGGAACAAGAGTTTGATTATGACTATTTAGAGTCAATAATAAATGTTGAGTTTACCAATTATATAGAAAAGATAGATAATGCAATAACAGGCCCAGTAATGATAGAGTTTTCATCTTTTGAAGAGAGATTAAATGGTAAAACTAAAAAAATTAGAATTCTTCAAAAAGGATTAAAAACTGCAGAGAAGGATTTACTTATAGAAATCGGAGAGTGTTTAGTTGTTTCAGCCTATCATATAGGTTCACATAAAACTATCAATACTACATATGAAAAGATAAAAAAATGGTTGATAAATTATAATTATAAAATAGAAGGACCTTGTTATGAGAGATATATCCTTGATTATTGGACAACAAAAGATGAGAGCAATTTTGTTACAGAAATAATGATAAAATTGAAAATAGATAAATAAATAGATGAGTAAAAACTAGGAAGATGAAAAGCTTCCTAGTTTTTTTGTTAAAACTTTCTACTTAAGAGAAAGGTTTAAAGTTAACTTAATTTGTTATGTATTCGCTTTAAAATAATACTATAATAGTTGAAAAAACATTTAAAATGTTTAAAAAAAGAAAAAAAGATAAAAAAAAAGAATGAAAATAAAAAGAAAAAAATCTTGACATTTTTCTAAAGAGGAGGGTGTATACTAAAATCAAAGAAGATTATATTACCCTATAAAATAAATATTAAATGTTTGGAGGTTAAGAATAATGAATCAAACTATAACGAATGAAACTAAAAAAAAACGAATAAATTTTTTAAAAAAACAGATAAAAGATGGATTTAAAAGAAAAGGAATAAAAGTAGGAATAATATCAGGAGCACTTTATGGAGTATATACTGCTTTGTTAACATTGGGAATGTCAAGTGGTGTTTGGTCAGATTGGTATGGAGAGAATAGTGCAGGATTAACAATTTTTACAATAACATATTTATTAGCAGCATTGGGAAATGCTTTAAATGATACATGTAGTGCAGTTTGGGCATTGGGAAATGCTGCCAAAGATGGAAAATTTAATGATTTTTTAAGAACTATAAATAGTAAACCTGGAAAAAAAATAATGTTAGCAGCATTATTAGGTGGACCTATAGCAGGAACAGCTTATGTAATAGCCTTGCAAATGGCAGGCTCAATAATTGTTCCAATATCTGCGTTGTGTCCAGCAATATCAGCAATATTAGGAAAGATTTTTTACAAACAACATATAAATAAAAGAATGGCATTAGGAATATTAATTTGTGTAGGTGCAAGCTTTTTAATAGGAAGTACTGGAGTAACAGGTGGAGAGATTTCAATTCAACTTTTTTTAGGAATAATTATAGCATTAATAGCAGCATTTGGTTGGGGGTTTGAAGGATGTGTAGCTGGATATGCATCAGCAATGGTAGATACACAAATAGGAATCTGTATCAGACAATTAACTTCAGGGATCGTAAACTTATTTATAGTTGTGCCATTGATTGGAGTAATGGGAAATGGAGTGAAAGAATCTATAGAATTAACTGTTCAGGCTCTGTCAAATCCAGCAATGATTTGGTTTGTATTAAGTGGATTAGCTGCATTTTTAAGTTTTATGATGTGGTATGCAGGAAATAGTATGTGTGGAGCAGGATTAGGAACAGCATGTAATGGAACTTACTCATTTTTTGGTCCTTTCTTTTGTTGGCTTGTATTAGGAGTTATCTATGGTAAAGAAGGATGGAGTTTACCGTTAATAGCTTGGATAGGAGCAGTTATAATGATTTTAGGAATATTAATAATTGCTATGAATCCATTGGATTTTATAAGAAATAAGAAGGAGGTTATATAAATGAAACCTTTGAACTATGCCATTTTAAAGTATTTTACAAAAGTTACAAAAGCATCAGTAGAAGATATTATTAATGATTTAAAAGGGGAATATTCAACTTTTAAAGCTTTTAATAAAAAAGATATATTAAATACTCTACTTACAGCAGAGGCTAATGGATTGATAGAAGAGATAGATGCAGATTTAGATAAATCGGGAGATCTATTAATCTATTATAGAGTAACAGAAGAGAGTAGAGAAACGATAAATTATTTTATAGAGGATTAAGTAAAATGAGGAGGAAAAAAGATGAAGTATTATGGAAATGAAGCACTGGGATTAGTAGAAACTATTGGATTAGTTCCAGCTTTAGAAGCAGCAGATAAAATGTTGAAAACAGCAAATGTAGAATTAGTTTCATATGAAAATGTAGGTTCTACATTAGTAACAGTAATGGTAAAAGGAGATGTTGCAGCAGTAACATCAGCAGTAGAAGTGGGGGCAGCAGCAGCGGCAGCAATAGGAAAGTTAACAGCTAAGAATGTTATGGCAAGACCTATAAATGAAGTAGGGAAGATAGTATCAGTACATGATATAGATAATTAATTGTATAAAATAAGGAGGAAAAATGGTTAGGCGTGAAGCGATAGGATTAATAGAGACATTTGGCTTAGTGTTTGCTCTAGAAGCAGCAGATGCTATGTGCAAAGCAGCAGATGTTGAGTTGATAGGATATGAAAATGTGGCATCTGGATATATATCAGTTATAGTAACTGGAGATGTAGGAGCTTGTAGAGCAGCTGTGGAAGCAGGAATAGCTGCAGTAAATAATATGGAAGATGGAAATATATATAGTTCAGTAGTGATTGCTCGTCCACATAGTGATTTACAAAAAATAATAGATAAGTATGCAATAGAGAGTTTATAATCCTTAATTAAAAAGGAGAAATTGTAATGAGAATAATAGATAATGATTTGCTTTCTATACAAGAAGCTCGAATTTTAGTAGAAAATTCAAAAGAGGCTCAAAAAGAACTTATAAAATTGAGTTCAGAAAAAATAAATAAGGTAATCGAAGCTTTTTTAAATAAAGTTTTAGATTATAGTGATGAATATATAAAATCAGTATATGAAGAAACAAGAATAGGTTCTATAGATGATGAAAAACTTTTATTAAATATGTTTTTAACAAAATTAAAAGAAAATATTTATGACCTTCAATGTGTAGGAAGTATAAAAAAAGATAGTAGTGGAAGAACAAGTGAAGTTGGAGTTCCTTATGGAGTAATAGGAGCGTTTTGTTCGGAAAAAAATTCAGTATTAACTTTGATTTACTATATAACTTTAGCTTTAAAATCCCAAAATGCTATTATTTTAGTCTGCAATAAAAAAAATAGTAAAACGTTGTCAAATTTTCTAAATAAAATGAGAAACTTTTTGGAGTTAGAAGGAATTCCAGAATGTTCAATCTCTTATTTGAGTAATGCCTCTTTAAATGGATATAAAGAGATTATTAATCATAGAGATGTAAACTTGATTTTAAATACAGAAGTTCCAGAAATAGTAGAAGAAATAGAGAAAAGTGGGAAGATACTACTTTATGGAAGCTATGGAAATACCCCAGTTTTTATAGAAAAAAGTGCAAATTTGGAAAAAGCTATAAGTGATATAATAAATAGTAAAACATTGAATTATGGTGTAGCTCCTGGTAGTGAACAAGCAATAGTTGTAGAGAAAGAAATACTTGAAAATGTAAAAAATAAATTTAAAGAAAAAAATTGTTATTTTATGAGTAGGATAGAATCAGAAAATTTAAAACAAATCTTATTTGATAAAAATGGAAATCTAAATACTAAATATATTGGAAAAACACCACAATTTTTAGCAAGAGATGCAGGAATTACAATTGATGAGAACATAAAGTTATTAATCACAGAGGAAAAATATTTAACATTAGATTCAGTATACGGGCAAAAAAAGTTATGTCCAGTTTTAGATTTTTATATAGAAGATGATTGGGAAAATGCTTGTGAAAAATGCATAGAATTATTACTAAATAAGAGTCAAGGACATACATTAATATTGCATTCAGAGAATGATTATGTAATAGAGCAGTTTTTGTTAAGAAAACCAGTTGGGAGAATGTTAGTAAATACTCCAGGAGTATTAGGAAGTATGGGAATAACAACAGATTTTTTTCCAGCAGTTACATTAGGAAGTGGAGTAGTAGGTAAAGGAATTACTTCTGATAATATTTCACCAATGAATTTAATATATAAGAGAAGAATTGGGTATGAAAGAAATGCTAGTTGCTCTAACTCAAATTACAAAAAAATAATGGATAAGAAAATTGGAAAGAGTATATCTGATAAAGAATTAGAGGAAATTAAAAGACTACTTATAAAAATTTTTAAATAAAAGGAGAGATAGGAATGGAGATGCGTGAATTTTTAGATAAATTTATGAAAGCAACAGAGAATATGACTGTTGAAGAGCGTAGTTCATTATTAAAAATATTCCAAGGAGTATCAAATGAAATTAAAAAAGAACCTAAATATATGAATGACGTTTGTTGTACTGAAGAATATATAGAAGTTCCAGATAAGATAACAACAAGATTGTCAAAATTAAAAGAAAATTATTTAAAACAAGTACCAACTATAACGATTCATAAAGCTAGAATTTTAACAAAAATAGCTAAAGAAAATCCAGGATTGCCTAAAGCAATCTTAAGAGGAAAAAGTTTTAAAGAAAGTTGTATGAATGCTCCACTTGTTATTCAAGAAAATGAGTTAATAGTAGGAGCACCTAATGGAGCTCCAAGAGCAGGATCATTCTCACCAGACATAGCATGGAGATGGTTAGAAACTGAATTAGATACAATCAATAAAAGACCTCAAGATCCATTTTTTATTTCTGAAAGTGATAAAAAAGAGTTAAGAGAAGAGATATTCCCATTTTGGAAAGGGAAATCAGTAGATGAGTACTGTGAAAATCAATATAGAGAAGCAGGTGTATGGGATATATCAGGAGAGTCATATGTTTCAGATTGTTCGTATCATGCATTAAGTGGTGGAGGAGATTCTAATCCAGGATATGATGTAATACTAATGAAAAAAGGAATGCTAGATATAAAAAGAGAAGCTGAAGAAAAGTTAGAAACATTAGATTATGCTAATCCTGAGGATTTAGAAAAAATTTATTTCTATAAATCAATAATAGATACTGCTGAAGGAGTAATGATTTATGCTAAACGTTTATCTGATTATGCAGCAGAGCTAGCATTAAAGGAGACAAATCCCAAAAGAAAAGTAGAATTGTTGAAAATATCTGAAGTTAATGCAAAGGTTCCAGCAAATAAACCTTCAAATTTCTGGGAAGCAGTACAATCAGTATGGACTATTGAATCACTATTAATGTTAGAAGAGAATCAAACTGGAATGTCAATTGGTCGTGTAGACCAGTATATGTATCCATTTTTTAAAGCGGATATTGAAAGTGGAAAAATGACTAAATTCCAAGCTTTTGAATTAGCAGGATGTATGTTAATAAAAATGTCAGAGATGATGTGGATAACAAGTGAAGGACAGTCTAAATTCTTTGCAGGATATCAGCCATTTGTAAATATGTGTGTAGGTGGTGTAACTAGAACAGGTGTAGATGCAACAAATGATTTGACTTACTTATTAATGGACGCAGTTAGACATGTAAAAATTTATCAACCATCATTAGCTTGTCGTATTCATAAAGGATCACCAACCTCTTATCTAAAAAAAATAGTCCAAGTTATAAAAGCAGGATTAGGATTTCCAGCTTGTCATTTTGATGATGTACATATAAAAATGATGTTAGCTAAAGGAGTTTCAATAGAAGATGCGAGAGATTATTGTTTGATGGGATGTGTTGAGCCTCAAAAAGCAGGTAGATTATATCAATGGACATCAACAGCATATACTCAGTGGCCAATTTGTATTGAGTTAGTATTAAATAATGGAGTTCCATTATGGTATGGGAAACAAGTAACTCCAGATTTTGGAGATGTAGAGCAATATAAAACTTATGAACAGTTTGAGAAAGCTGTGAAAGATCAAATAAAATATGTTACTAAATTGACAAGTATTGCAACAGTAATTTCTCAAAGAGTACATAGAGAGTTAGTTCCAAAACCATTAATGTCATTAATGTATGAAGGGTGTTTAGAAAATGGTAGAGGAGTTGAAGCTGGTGGAGCTATGTATAACTTTGGACCAGGAGTTGTGTGGAGTGGACTGGCAACTTATGTAGACTCAATGGCAGCTATAAAAAAACTAGTATTTGAAGATAAAAAATATACATTAAAAGAGTTAAAAGATGCTTTAGTAGCAGATTTTGTAGGTTATGAAAGACTGAGAAAAGATTGCTTGGCTGCACCTAAATATGGAAATGATGATGATTATGTAGATTATATAGCTACTGAATTAATTAACTTTACTGAGATGGAGCATAGAAAATATAAAACTTTATATTCAATATTAAGCCATGGAACATTATCAATTTCAAATAATACTCCACTAGGACAGCTAACTGGAGCAACTGCAAATGGACGTAAAGCATGGACTCCATTATCAGATGGAATAAGTCCAACTCAAGGAGCAGATGTAAAAGGACCAACTGCAATCATAAAATCTGTTTCTAAGATGGCATGTGATAACATGAATATAGGTATGGTTCATAACTTTAAATTAATTTCAGGATTATTAGAAACTCCAGAGGGAGAGAATGGAATTATAACTCTGTTACGTACAGCGTGTGCTTTACAATTAGGAGAAGTACAGTTTAACTACTTAGATAATAGTATATTATTAGAAGCTCAGAAAAAACCTGAACAATATAGAGATTTAATAGTTCGTGTAGCAGGGTATAGTGCTTACTTTGTTGAATTATGTAAAGATGTTCAAGATGAGATAATAAGTAGAACAGTATTGACACATTTCTAGGAGAATATTAATGAAAACAACGAATTTTTTAGAAAGAACAGCAACGATATTTAACATTCAAAAATACAATATGTATGATGGTCCTGGAATAAGAACATTGATATTTTTTCAAGGGTGTCCATTACGTTGTAAATGGTGTGCTAATCCAGAGGGATTGATGAAAAAATATAGAGTGATGTTTAAAAAAAATGTTTGTGTAAATTGTGGTGAATGTGTAAATATTTGTCCAGTACAGAAGCATAAAATAGATTTAAAAGGAAGTCATTACATAGATAATTCAATAGAATGTATTGGTTGTAGAAAGTGTGAAGATATATGCATTGATTCTTGTCTGAAAATTGTAGGAGAAAAGAAAAAAATATCAGAGCTGTTAGATATTATTGAAGAAGATAGAGCTTTCTATGAAACTTCAAATGGGGGAGTAACATTGGGAGGTGGTGAGGTATTAATGCAACCAGAAGCCGCAATTAGTTTACTTTCAGCTTGTAAAAATAACTGTATAAATACAGCTATTGAAACATGTGGTTATACAACAAAAGAGGTAATAGAAAGAGTAGCAGATTATGTAGACCTTTTTCTTTTTGATTTAAAACATATTGATTCAGAAAAACATTTTTATTGGACTGGTGTTAGAAATGAACAAATAGTTAAAAATCTAGAGTATTTACTGGAAAATAATTATAATGTTCATATTAGATTGCCACTTTTAAAAGGTGTCAATGATAGCGAGGAAGATATAGAAAAGTTGACAAAATTTTTAAGTAAGTATAAAGATTACAGTAATTTAAAAGGTGTAGACTTATTACCTTATCATAAACTAGGAGTTAATAAATATTTTCAATTGAATGAAGAGTATCAAATTAAAGATGATCCTTCTCTAAAAGAGGAAGATTTAGCAAGGATAGAAAATTGCATAAAAAAATATAATTTATCCGTTAAAATAGTAAGACATTAAGATTTTGCAATTTAAGGAGGAGTAAATAGTGAAGTTTATAACTGAAGAATATTTGAGAAAGGAGTTTCAAAAAAATAGTTTTGATATCTTTGAGATAAAAACTAATGAAAGATTGACACCGGGAGGACGTCAATATTTATTGGATAAGAAAATACAGATTTTTGTTGAAACAGAGAAACAGATTTCTTCAACTAAAGATACTCCTCCTATTCAAGAAAAAAAAGTGAGTAAAAAAATACTATACAAATTGAAATTTATAGAAGTTTTTTATTCAACATTAGTGATAGAGATAATAGAGAAGAATATAAGATTAGCTCAAAGAATTTTAGATATATGTAAAGAGATAAGTGAGTTAAGAAAAAGATATGAATTTGGAAATTTATCAGAAAAAGTAGAAAAAAATACAGAATATGAGAGAATAGATTGTGAGATACCGGATATATATATCCATAGTAAAATAGGAGTTGAACTGTATAAATTAAAAGCCTTATTGTATGATATTTTTATCTTAAAAGAGATGATATTTGATGAAGAAAGTACAAATAAAGCATTAATAGCAGAAATTGAAACTATTGAAATACATGTGGAAAAAATTATTCAAGAATTATTAGGGGGCTAGATTATAATGAGTTCAAAATCTATAAATTATGAATATTGTGATAAATTGGTTGAAAAATTTGAAAAAGTTATAGAGAAACCAATTATAAAAAAATCAAGAGTTTATTATACAGGAGTAGATTTAGGAACTGCTTGTATTGTTTTGGCTGTATTAGATGAAAATTATGAGCCAGTTGCTGGGGCATATAAATATGCTGATGTAGTCAAAGATGGTATGGTTGTAGATTATATTGGAGCTGTTAGAATAGTTAAAGAGTTAAAAGAAGAAATAGAGAAAAAACTTAAAACAGAATTAATATATGCAGCAGCAGCAATTCCACCAGGAACAGATAGTTTGGATGGAGGAGTTATAAAAAATGTGGTTCAAGCAGCTGGATTTGAATTAACTAATATTCTTGATGAACCAACAGCAGCCAATGAGGTACTGAAAATACAGAATGGAGCAGTAGTAGACATAGGTGGTGGAACAACGGGAACATCTATTATGAAAGATGGAAAAGTTGTATATGTAGCAGATGAACCTACTGGTGGAACACATTTTACATTGGTTATTTCAGGAATGTATAATAAGGACTTTAAATCTGCAGATGAGTATAAAAGAGATATAAAAAATCATAAAGAGTTATTACCAGCATTAAAACCAGTAATAGAAAAAATTGCATTAATAATAAAGCAGCATATAAATGATCATGATGTCAAAAGTATTTCATTGGTTGGAGGAACAGCTTGTTTAACAGGGATTGAGGAAATAATACAGAATTATATAAAAATAGAGACATATAAACCTAGAAATCCAATGTTTGTAACTCCTTTGGGAATAGCACTTAGTTGTACAGAGAGTATTTTAGAATAGTGAAAAGGAAGTAAATTATGATATTAGCTAAAGTAATAGCCAATATATGGGCAACTAGAAAATCAGATGAGTTAAATGGATTAAAGTTTATGTTAGTAGAAGAGATAAAGAAAGATGGTAGTAATTCTGTTGGAAGACAATTAATAGTAGCTGATATTATAGGAGCTGGTATTGGAGATAGAGTTATGATAAGTACAGGATCATCAGCAAGGCAGATGTTAGGTAAGTCAGTTCCAATAGATGCAATAATAATAGGAATTATAGATGCAGATTGTATTCTAAATTAAAGATAGGGGTTATAGAGTATGAAAAAATTAATATGTGTAAAAGATGTAGAGAAAATGATAGAACTTGGTGAGAAAAAAATAGTAATAACTAAAAATACCTTATTAACTCCTGCAGCAAAAGATATTATAGATTTGAATAGAATAGAGATAGCTGCTGAAAAAATGGAAGAAAAAAAAGAAAATTTTACTTCAGTAGAGGTTGAAAAACTAATAGAAGTTTTTAAATTATTTGCTCAAGATGAAGAGATGAAACAAACTATTGAAAATCTTTTATTGGGAAAGGAATTTGAACAAATTATTGATGAAAAGACAGGATTTATTCAAATCAAACAAAAAGATATGAAATTTAGAACCATAACTTCAAATAATTTAAATATAAAATATCAAGAATTTATTCGTCAAGATGGAAAAGATTTAAGTATAGTAAAAATTGAGAAATCACAGTTCTTAAAGAAAATATTTCAAGATGAGATAGTATATGTTATTTCAGGAGATTTTGAAATTAAAATTGGTGAAACAACTTATAAGATATCAGAAGGAGATACATTATATATTCCAAAAAAAGTTCACAAAGCACAATTTTTTGTAAAAGATTATATTAAGTTATTTTATCAGTCTCAAAATAATACTTGGAAGCAAGATATTATAGAAGGAGGAGAATATAAATGAAAGCTTTTGGAATGATAGAAACAAAAGGATTGATTGCAGCTATTGAAGGTGCTGATGTAATGGCTAAAACTTCTAATGTATCTCTTTTAGAAAAAATACATATAGGGGCTGGATTAGTAACAATTACTATCTCAGGAGATGTAGGAGCAGTAAAATCAGCAGTTGATGCTGGAGTTTCAGCTATTAATAATTTAGGAGAAGGCTTTTTAGTTTCAAGCCATGTGATAGCAAGACCACATGAGGAGTTAAAAGCTACATTTGTTGTAGAAAATGACAATTTAGAGAAAGAGCAGAATATAGATTTTTCTGAAACAGATAGATTAGAAGTAGGGGAGAGTGTAGAACAGAATATAGAGAGATTAGTTGAAATTAAAGAGATACAACTAATAGATGTTCCAGAAAATAAAAAAGAGATCTTGGATAAAGCTATGGTTGAAAGATTGATAAAAGAAGGAAAAGCTAATGAAGTGGAAGAAAAATTAAATTTTTTAAAAATATCCGAAGTTAGAAAAATTTTAAAAGAGTGTAAAGAATTAGGATTGACAGGAAAACAGATATCAAAATTATCAAAAGAGATGATTATAAAGAAAATATTTGAATACTATGAAATTGTTTAAGGAGGAAGAGAATGTACGATAGAGATTTAGAGTCAATTCAAAAAGCAAGAGAATTGGCTAGAAAAGGAAAAATTGCAGCAAATAAAATTGCTGAATTTACAGAAGAACAAATTGATAAAATAATCAAGAATATGGTTAGAGTTGCTGAAGATAATAAGTTTTATTTAGCTCAAATGGCAGTTGAAGAGACTGGATTTGGAAAAGTAGAAGATAAGATGTTTAAGAATCATATGGCAGCTACAATGGTATATGATGCAATAAAAGATATGAAAACAATAGGAGTAATAGAAGAAGATAAACAAAAAAAGATTCTGAAATTAGCAGAGCCTATGGGATTAATCTTAGGAATTGTACCTTCAACAAATCCTACATCAACAGCAATTTATAAATCAATAATAGCTTTAAAATCAAGAAATGCCATAGTATTTTCTCCACATCCTTCTGCTTTTAAATGTACATTAAAAGCAATACAATTAATGTGTGAAGCTGCAGTAATGGCTGGAGCTCCAGAGGATATAATTCAATGTATTGAAATTTGTACAATAGAAGCAACAAATGAGTTGATGAAAGCTCCAGAAGTGGCGTTGATAATAGCTACAGGTGGACCAGGAATGGTAAAAGCTGCTTATAGTTCAGGTAAGCCAGCATTAGGAGTTGGAGCAGGAAACTCACCAGCATATATTGAAAGAACAGCAAATGTAAAAAAAGCTATAAGTAATATTATAGCTAGTAAAACTTTTGATAATGGAACTATATGTGCATCAGAGCAATCAATAATTTGTGAAAAATGTAATGAAAAAGAAGTTATAAGTGAATTAAAAAAACAAGGTGCATACTTCATGACTGAGGAAGAAACTAGAAAAGTTTGTTCATTACTATTTAAAAAAGGAAATGCTATGAATGCTAAATTTGTAGGAAAGACTGCTGAAATTATTGCTGCAGGTGCTGGGTTTAAAGTTCCAGAAGGGACAAAAGTTTTGGTTGGAAAACAAAATGGAGTAGGATTAGAGAACCCACTATCTTATGAAAAATTAACAACTGTTTTAGCATTTTATGTAGTGAATGATTGGAGAGAGGCCTGTGATTTAAGTATAGCTCTATTACAAAATGGAATAGGACATACTATGAGTATTCATACAGAAGATGAAGAAATAGTTAGAAAATTTGCTAAAAAACCAGCTTCAAGAATTTTAGTTAATACTGGTGGAGCTCAGGGAGGAACAGGAGCTAGTACAGGTTTAATGCCAGCTTTTACTCTTGGATGTGGAACTTGGGGAGGAAGTTCAGTTTCAGAAAATGTAACTCCAGAACATCTATTAAATATAAAAAGAGTAGCTTATGGAATAATTCCATGTGAAGAATTAGGAAAAACAGAAACAATGCAAAAAGAGTGTTGTAAATCTTCAGAAGTAGCTGATCTTAATTTAGAAGAAAAATTAGAAAGTTTAAATAAAGATGAATTATTTGAATTAATTGATAAAATTGTTGCATCAATGAAGAGGTAAATAAATGGAAGTTTCAAAATTGGAAGAAGTATTAAATGAGATTATGATAATCTTAAACAAGAGAAAAGGAGAGAATAGAGAGATTCCAGTAGGAATTTCAAATAGACATATTCACCTACAAACAGAACATGTAGAAAGACTTTTTGGAGAGGGGTATATTTTAGAAAAGATAAAGGACTTATCGCAAAAAGGGCAGTATGCTTGTAAAGAGTTGGTAACTCTTTGTGGTCCTAAGGGATGTATAGAAAAAGTTAGAGTATTAGGACCTGAAAGGAAAAAAACACAGGTAGAATTATCTGTAGGCGATTGTAGAACATTAGGAATTGAAACTTGTATAAGACTGTCTGGAGATATTTCAGGAACAGCGAGTTTAACTATAGTAGGACCAAAGGGAAGTGTTCAAATAGAAGAGGGAGCAATTGTTTCACAGAGACATATTCATATGACAATAAATGATGCTCAGGAATTTAATGTTCATGATGGAGAAGAGGTAGCGATAGAAATTTTAGGAGAAAGAGGTGGGATTCTAAAAAATACAATAGTAAGAGTTGATGAAAGTTTTACATTAGAATGTCACTTAGATACAGAGGAAGCAAATGCTTTAGGTATAAATTCAAAAACAAAAATAAAAATTATGAAATAACATAAACTCAAGGAGGAATTATAATGAAATATGATGCATTAGGAATGATTGAAACTAAAGGATTAGTAGGATCTATTGAAGCAGCAGATGCAATGGTAAAGGCAGCAAATGTGTACTTGATAGGAAAAGAGTATGTAGGCGGTGGGCTTGTAACTGTAATGGTAAGAGGAGATGTAGGAGCAGTTAAGGCAGCTACAGATGCAGGAGCAGCAGCAGCACAACGTGTTGGAGAATTAGTATCAGTACATGTAATACCAAGACCACATTCAGAAGTTGAGGCAATTTTACCAGCTTCAATAAAAGAAGAGAAATAGTTTTTAAATGATAAAAAATTGGACTAATGAAAGGGATGATTTTATACATCTATTTTCTCATTAGTAGAAATTGATTTAATTTTTTGAGACTGAAGAATTGGATATTTTTCAGTCTCTTTTTATATTAGGACATAGTTAAAAAAGTTAGGGTTATATTTGAAGAAAGATTGTTTCTAGTTTTAAAATTTAGAAAATTAAAAATTTTTTTATGATTGTTAGGAAGTGCAAGAGATAAAAAAATATTAATTAAATTGAAAATTGATAACATTATAAGATACATTTAGTCTATTTTAGTTATAAATATATTTCAAGATCTAAATTAAACATAAAATGTTTAATATGTATTGAAAGAAAAAAAGTTGACTATATATAAACAATATAGTATAATGCAAGACGTGTGATATATCATGTCTTGATATTGTTTATATTTAAAAATAATAAAAAATTGGAGGGAATATGTCAATGAAATTAATGACAAAATTTAAATGTATTTTTTTTACTGTAAGTTTTTTGGTAGTAAAATTTTCTTATGGGGTGGATTCTACTTCTCAAAATCATTTAGGAACTGTTACTAATGGAAATTCTTATTCAATAGCAGTAGGGGCTCACAGTAAAGTAGATGGAAATTCTTCAACAGCAGTAGGAAGTTTAGCTGATGTAAAAGGGAATAATTCAACAGCTATTGGAACAAGTAGTACAGTCAGTGCAGATAGTGCAACAGCAATAGGAGCAAGTAGTCAGGCAAAAGCAAATGGTTCTACAGCAATAGGATGTTATGCAGAGGCAACAAATGAAACAGCAGTAGCTATAGGACAACAATCTAAAGCAAATGGAAATGCAAGTTTGGCACTTGGAAGTCAAAGTAATTCAAAAGGTGCTGGAGGTATAGCAATAGGAGATACATCATATGTTAATGATTATGACGGAATAGCTTTGGGACAAGGAAGTAAGTCAAATGGAACAGGAACATTAGCTATAGGTGGAGAAAGTAGTTCATCAGGAGATGGAAGTATAGCTATGGGATATAGAAGTAAGGGGAATGGAAAACAAAGCATAGCAATAGGAGAAAAGGCAACTACAGATGGAATTGATGCAATAGCTATCGGAGCAATGAGTTCATCTAAAAAAAGTTCAGTAGCTATAGGGGTAACTAGTTCAGCAGATAGTGATGGAGTAGCTATAGGAGCAGTAAGTAAAGCTGCAGATAGTGCAGTAGCTGTTGGTGAAACTTCAAAAGCAACAGGAGTAGGGTCAACAATAATAGGAAGTAATACCAAAAGTACTGCTCAATATTCAAGTGCAATAGGATATGGTGCAAGTAGTAATTCACAAGGATCAGTAGCGTTAGGTGCAGGATCTAAAACTGAAGGTAGTTATCAAAAGACAGCAGCTAAATATACTGGAGAAATGAATAATGATGATGAATTTGGAGTTATATCAGTTGGAGGGAAACCTGATACTTCTAGAAATACTAAATTAATAACTAGACGTATAACTAATGTTGCTGGTGGAGTTGATGATCATGATGCAGTCAATGTTTCTCAATTGGAAAAAGTAAAATCAGATTTAGAGGCTTCTATCAAAGAAAATAAAAGTGCTATAGATAAAAATAAAAATGATATAA
>JAHHSZ010000038.1 GCA_020024915.1 Fusobacterium sp.
TCTCGCGGACAAGATATATATTATCACACATTTAATAATCCGTCAACACTTTTTTTTATTTATTTAAAACTTTTTAATTTTTCTCTATCTACTATCCTATATTTACCTTTTTCAATTCTCTCTATAACTCCTTGATCTACAATGATTTTCATACTTCTTGATAATGACGGACGACTCACATTAAAATATTCAGCAAGCTCTTTTATTGTTTTATCTAAAACTACTATTCCTTCTCTCTCATTTTTTAAAATATACTTAGATAATTTTTCAGAGATAGTTTTATTACTCACACTCTCCCATAAATTTTTAGATAGGAACTGTGCTTTATTGCTTATATCATCTAATAAATTCACCAATATTCCAGGGTTAGATAGTAACAATTTAATTAATTCCTCTTTTTTTACAAAAAGTATTTTTACATCTGTTTGTGCTATCAAATCTACTGGAAATTTATTATTTTTACCAAAAATAAAAGCTGAAGCTATTATTGTACCATTCTTTAGCTCCTCAATTTTTTTTATATTCCCATCTTCCTTTGACATTTCAGCAACTAAATTCCCTTCAATATTCACATACAATCCTTTGATTAAATCCCCTCTAAACGCCACATACTCATTTTTCTTGTAAGATAAAATTTGATAATTTATCCTGTCTAAAATTTTGAAATTCTCAATTTCAAATATGTTTTTAAATAAATCTATATTTTGCATATTGTTACTTTTCACTTTTTTATTCTCCTCATAAGATATTTATGATATAATATTTAGATAATTATATCATATTTAGGAGTTTAAAATGAAAAAATTTATTATTATCTGCCCTGCCTGTCACAAAAAAATGAAGATATCTGACAAAATAGCTAAGTATAAATGTCCCAATTGTGGAGAAATTTATAAATATAATTTTTTTAAAAGAGTTTTCTTTAATTTAAAATATATTTTTGTCGGAATGATTGAAACTTTTTCTGACTTCAATTTTAGAATAAGAAAAAAGTTCTCTGATGCTAAAGCAACATATCAATATATGAGCCAACTTAAAAAACATATGAAAAATGATCCAAATTGGTCACAGTATAGAACTCAGCAGAAAGAGATGAAAGATGTATCTCCTAAAAAATCTTTTAAAGATTTTTTTAAAAGAAAATAGAATTAAAAAAGGAAAAAATTACTTTTATTTTGAGAGTAAATACTCCTCACTTTAGTAGTTTTTTCCTTTTATATTACTAATTTATTTTTCTAATAGTCATTTATATCAAATGACAGCTCCAATCTCTTTAATTGAGAGTTTAACTGTCTATATTTCACTCCAGCAGAATTTAACATCTTTTTTGAAGCTACATTAGACTCTGTTTCAGCATATTTATCCGAAAGATAAACTAACTCTTTTATTCCACTTTGTATAATGGCCTTACTACACTCGTGACAAGGAAATAGAGCTACATATATAGTACAATCTTTTAAAGTCTTAGTGCTATTTAGAATTGCATTTAATTCAGCATGACATACAAAAGGATATTTAGTATCTAAAAACTCTCCCTCTCTCTCCCAAGGATATTCATCATCACTGCAACCAATTGGTAATCCATTATAGCCTACTCCTATGATTCTTTTTTCACCATTTACAATACAAGCTCCAACCTGTGTATTTGGATCTTTACTTCTTTTAGCTGAAAGTAGAGCTACTCCCATAAAATATTCATCCCAATTTATATATTTTTCTCTCTTCATAATTTCACCCCTTTTTCTTTTTTTATTATTTTATAATATTACCTTTGTCAAAAACTGTCATTTTCAAAATTTTTGTATTTTCATTTACTATACTTAACCTTAGTTTTAAATTTGTGTGAAAATATGAGATTTTTTCTGTAAATTCCAATTTTCTATAATAAAAACTTTTAAATTAATATAATATTAATTAATAAAGTATATTGTATATTTTTATGTATGTCAAGAGCATTTCCTAATTCAAGGAAGTGGTCCTTTCTTTATACAAAACAACTCTAGTAGAAAATCCACTAGAACTATATAAAAATTTAGGTTATATAATAAATAGTGTTGATGAATTTCTCAAAGAGATCCTGATACACTATTTTTTCTATTTTTTGTAAAAAAATTGAGACAATGTAAAATTTCATTAAAAGACATAATGTTTCTATTACTACAGTTCAAAGAATAATACATGGAAAATACAAGGTAAGAAGATGATAGGACATGAGAGCTATGCTACTACTGAAAAAATCTATACTCATAAGGACATTGAAGAATTAAGAAAAAATGTAGAATTAATAAAATAATAAATTATGTGGAGATTTATCTCATGGAAATTTCTGTATCTATTTCTAAAGATATAGATTTCCATTTTTTTATTAAGTAAAATAATTTTTTAAAGAATTTTAAAATATATTCATTCCTGATTTATCAAAATTTTAAAAGTTCTTAAAAATTCTCTGCTAAGTATTATTTTTAGCCTACTAGAGAAGAATAAGTTTGTTACCTGTATGTTACCTGTGTGTTACCTACAGGTATCATTTTTCTAAATTTTTTAAAATCTCAGATAAAGAAAAAACCCCACAAACATTGAGTTTGTGAGGTATATAAATCCCATGTAATTATCTTTTTGAGAATTGAGGAGATCTTCTTGCTTTTTTCTTTCCGTATTTCTTTCTTTCAACCATTCTTGAGTCTCTAGTTAAGAATCCAGCTTCTCTTAAAGCAGCTTTTAAAGTCTCATCAGCTAATATTAAAGCTCTTGCTACTCCATGTCTTATAGCACCAGCTTGTCCAGAGTTTCCTCCTCCGATTACATTAACTTTAACTTCAAATTTATCTAAAGTTTCTGTTAAAGCTAAAGGTTGCTCAACTATTTTAGAAAGGATTTCTCTTCCTCCAAAATAATCTGCCATAGTTTTTCCATTTATTTCAATTCCTTTTCCTCCAGGAATTAATCTTACTCTTGCTATAGAAGTTTTTCTTCTTCCAGTTCCTCTATATTGAATCATTTCAGCCACTGTCATTTACCCCCCTATTAAAATTCTACCTTTACTGGTTTTTGTGCAGAATGTGTATGCTCTGCTCCAACAAATACTCTTAATCTAGTTAATTGTTGTCTTCCTAATTTATTTTTTGGAAGCATTCTCTTAACAGCTAGCATTAATAGTTCTTCTGGCTTCTTCTCTAAGATTTCTCCTAGTCTTCTCTCTCTTATTCCTCCTGGGAATCCTGAGTGATTGTAATATTTTTTATCAGTTAATTTTTTTCCAGTTACAACTAATTTCTCAACGTTAGTAACTACTACGAAGTCTCCTCCGTCAATGTGTGGAGTAAAAGTTAATTTCTCTTTACCCATTAATTTTTTAGCAACTTCAACTGCTAATCTTCCTAATATTTGCCCTTCAGCGTCATAGTGATGCCATTCTCTAACAACATCTTCTTTTCTTTGCATAAAAGTATACTTTTTCACTTTAAAATTTCCTCCTAATTATGTTATATCGTTCTAATATAACGCAACGGTCCTTTGTGGGAAAGGTTTAATATACCTTACTATTATATTAGTTTTCCTTAATTATGTCAAGATCTTTTTATTGTTTTTCTTCTGTTTTTTCTTGAGTTTCTTCCTTTTCTTCCTCTTGTTTCTCAGGTGCTTTTGGTAGTGGGTTTCCAAATAGCCACTCTATCTGTCTTCTAATCCCTGTTAAGTTAAACTCCTTATCTCCAACAACCAATCTGTCATCTTCTGGTATTGCTGTATATCCTTCATCAAGAGGCATACTCTTATCAAGGTTTACTTGAAGTTTAATCAATTCTCCATCTACTGGTTTAAACTCAGTTCTAACTGTTTTAATTACATCTTCAGTGGCTAATATCTTAGCTTTATCCTCATCAGATAATCTTCTTTGAGGTGGATAATCAGCTATAAATAGATCTTCAGTGGCTATAAATTTAACCTTATCTTCAGCTACTTTTTCAAATAAATCTATTGTATATTTTCCTCTTTCTCCAACTATAAATTTCTCTAAATCTAAAATTTTCTTTCCAACACAAAATGGATCAGGTAAAATTCCAAACTCTCCCTTAGTTATCAATGTATCATCTGGAGCATTCACTCTCACTTCAAACATAGTTGGTCTTTGTAACTCACTAACTGTTACAACTATTGATAAATTTGCCATTGGAAATGGAAACATTGGTTGAATAAGATTATCAAACTCTCCAAATATATCTATAACTCCATTTACTTGTGGATTCATTTGAGCTTTATAAGCTGTTATTACATGTTTTAATTTTGCCATTCTTCTACCCCTTTTCTTTTTGTTATCTACTCCTAATATACCATATTTTCTCTATATTAGTCCACTTTTATTTTAAAATATAGAATGAGAATGTAGTTCCAATATGCTCCTGTGAGTCAATTATCAAATCTCCTCCACACTTATCTACTAGAGTTTTTACTATTGACAGTCCAAGTCCTGTTCCACCCAAATTACTAGTTCTAGCTTGATCTATTCGATAAAATCTCTCAAATATCTTATCCTGTTCATAGATAGGTATTCCCATTCCATTATCTTTGACTTGAATTAAATATCTATCCCCTTTTTCCAATACATCTACCATTACCCTTGGATTTTTATTCATATTGTAGATAATTCCATTCTCTATTAAATTTTTTAAGATCATAGATATTTTTTCAAAATCTATTTTCAAATAGTCTCTATTATCTGTGAGTACAAAATTAAACTCTACCTCCGCTCCTTTTTCCTCTATCTTTTTGTCTAAAATATCCAGTAACTCTTTTTTTAATTTTTCAACTCCAATTTGTGAAATATTTACAAGATTGGAATTTTCTATTTTAGATATATTTAAGAAATCTAAAACAATATTTTCAAGCCTTTCTACATTAGATTTTATAGTTTTTAAAAATTTTGTTTTCATACTATCTGGACAATCTTCTAAAGCTATCAAATACCCTTTTATATTTGTAAGTGGAGTTTTCAATTCGTGACTTACATTGTTTATAAAACTTCTTTGAACCTCAACCATCTCTCTAGTGCTCGTTATATCCTTAATTGTTATTATATATCTATTACTAAATTCTAAATACTTCATTGTCAGTAAAAAGTATTTTTTTAAATTTTGAATATATAGCTCTTCTCTAATATCTTTTTTAAAACTCATTCCATCTTTAATATATTTTATTATCTCAATATGTTTTACTGCCCCTAAATAATCATCTTCATAGGGATCTATTATATATTTTAAAGATGTATTCTTTACTATAAAGCTTCCATTTACATTTAATAACCCAATAAAAAGATCTACTGAATGTAAGACTTCAGATAAAACTCTTCTCTCTTTCTCCAATCTAGATATATTATTTAGATTTTTCTCCTGCCACTCTTTCAAAATATCCCAAAATTGAAATAACCAATACTCATCTTTAGAGTAATTTACCTTCTCCATCTCTCCACTTTTAAGAAAACATCTCATTTTTTCAATTTTATTATAGAAATCTCTTTTTATATAGTTTTTATAGAAAAAATGTATCACATAATTTAAGATTATAAAAAATAGTATCTGAATTAAAAGAAACTCTCTTATCTGTAATACCTCTTTACTATAATCATTAGAAGTTCTCAGTACATACTCTTCACCATTTATATCTCTCACTAAGATAGCATAATAAGCCATCATTTTATGTAGTGTATCACTATTTCTCACCGTAAAACTCTCACTGTTTTTAATAGCTTCTTGAATCTCTAATCTCTGAAGATGATTATCCATTCTTTTCTCCTCTTCCTCAGTTTTTTTAGAGTCAAAAATTATTTTTCCTTCCAAATCCACTATTGTAAATCTAAGTTCATTATTTGAAAAAAGCTCTTGGTACTTTACTCTTGGATTTCTCTCGGCTATTAATTTTACAAGTAGGGTATCCTCTTTCAATATCTGTTTCACTCTTTGCTTATATAGATTTGATAAGATTTTAGAGTTTATTCCTACAAAAATTCCCTCTAAGATCAATATCAATATTAAGATAATTATCTCTTTTCTTCTAATTTGTATCCAACTCCTTTTATAGTTTTAATATGCTCATTGAGCTCTGGCAATTTATCTCTTAACTTAGAAATATACACATCAACAGTTCTATCTCCAGCATAGTAATTACTATTCCATACTTTATCCAAAATCTTCTCCCTTGTTATTACTAAGTTCTTATTTTTAACTAATAATAACAAAAGGTCGTACTCTTTTTTAGAGAGTTCTATCTCATTCTCATCATAGAGAACTCTGTGTCTATCATCTTCTATTCTCAATTTATAGAACTCAAATTCACTCTCCTTCTCTCTCTTAATCTCACTATCTTTAAAAAATCTCTTTACTCTCAACACCAATTCTCTCGGATCAAATGGCTTTTTCATATAGTCATCTGCACCTATTTCCAAACCTTCTAATACATCTTCTATCTCTGTCTTTGCTGTCAACATAATTATTGTTGGATTTCCATATTCTGAAGATATTCCTTTTACAATTTTTGTAAAATTTTTTCCATCTAAATTTGGTAGCATCAGATCTAGAACTACTAAATTGTGTTGTTTCTCTTTTAATAATTTCAACCCTTCTAAACCATCATCAGCACTATCAACTTCATATCCCTCTTTAGTTAAAAAATATGAAATTAACTCCTGTATCTCCTTATCATCTTCTATAACTAGGATCTTCATTTCTCCTCCAAATTTAAAAATATTCTTTATCTAAATTATAGAAGAGAGGGCACAAAAAGTAAACATTTTTATACCCTCTCTTCATAGATATATTATATTTTTTAAGCTTTATTTTACAGGAACAAATCCCTCTTCTTTAACAATTCCCTGTCCTTTTGGAGAAAGTGCATAATCTACAAGTTTATTAATATCTTCTTCTGCATTCTTATCTACATACCAGTACACTTCTCTAGCTATTGGGTATGTTTTATTTGATACATTTTCTGGTGTTGCTTCTACTCCATCTACTTTTATAGATTCTACTGTGCTATCCATATAACCCATTCCTATATACCCAATAGCATTTTTATTAACCTTTATCTCCTGTTTTATTGCCTCGTTAGATGGCATATACAAAGTTTTTGCTCCATACTCTAACTCTTTTTTAGTATTATTCTCTCTGATAATATGCTCCTTAAAAAATTCATGTGTCCCAGATGATGAATCTCTAGATAGTACTACTATTGGTGCATCCTCTCCACCTATCTCCTTCCAGTTACTGATTTCACCTCTAAATATTTTTCCCAATGTTATATCATCAATATCTTTTACAGAGTTTGAAAGGTTTGCTACTATTGTTATTCCATCAAATCCTAAAACTACCTCTCTTACATCTATTCCCTTGCTTTTTGCCATAGAGATCTCTTTTTCTTTTATATTTCTTGAAGCCATAGCAATATCAGTTGTTCCATTTAAAAGTGATGATATTCCAACTCCAGAACCTCCACCTGTAACTGCTATTCTTGCCCCTCTATTTTCCTTCATATAATTTTCAGCTATTGATTGAGATACATTTAATATAGTATCTGATCCTTTAGCTTGTATCACTTTTGATCTTGCCTCTGCAACAGTAGAAGCTGACAACATTCCTCCAACTATTAAGATACTAAACAACCCTTTTTTTAAGATATTCATTCTTATCCCTCCAAATTTTTATTTCTTGTTTATGTCATTAATATACAGTGTCTATGTAAATTGATTATTAATCTAGTGTAAATTTTATGTAAATATTTTTTTACACAGAATTTACATTGAATTAATACTGTTTTTACACTGTTAAGATAATATAGTTATGTATTTAATATATAGATTTTTTAGGAGGTTTTTATGCAATGCATAAGAAAATTTAAAGATGGTGTAATGAAGCATCTTCTTTTTGGGATAGGAGTATCTAATATTATAATTATATTTTTAATTTTCCTATTCATATTATCAAATGGAATAAAATTTTTTAACTCATACTCTGTAACTGATTTTATTTTTGGAAAAAAATGGATATCACTCTCTGAACTATATGGACTTTTACCACTTCTAGTTGGTTCATTTTGGGTAGTGATTGTAGCTCTTTTAATAGCTGTTCCCATCGGGATTCTTACAGCTATTTACATAGCTGAATATGCTTCTCCAAAAGTGAAAACTTTTATGAAAATAATTATTGAAACTATGTCTGCTATTCCCTCTGTTGTACTTGGATTTATTGGACTATATGTATTATCTGGACCTATAAAGGAGATGTTTAACTTAACAAGTGGTCTCACTGCTTTAACTGGTGGAATCATGTTAGCATTTATGGCTATTCCGACTATTGTAAGTATAGCTGATGATTCTTTAGAAGCTCTTGACAAGTCTTATAAAGAAGCTTCTCTAGCTTTGGGAGCTAACTCTGTTGAAACAATTTTTAACGTACTTTTACCAGCAGCTTTTCCAGGAATATTTGCTGGGGTTATGTTAGGATTTGGAAGAATTATTGGAGAGACTTTAACAGTTCTTATGATCACAGGTAACTCTCCTATCTTAGCTACTTCCCCTCTCTCTCCAGTGAGAACTCTTACAGCTACAATAGCAGCTGAAATGGGAGAGGTAGTTCAAGGAAGTACTCACTACTATGCACTTTTTACAATTGGTATAGTCCTTTTTATTATAAGTTTCATTACCAACTGTATCGCTGAAAAGTTTATACAAAAAGCTAGAGAACTTTAATGGAGGAAAAAATGTTTATTTTAAAAAAATCAAAAGCTAAATTTTTAGAGAATCTGATAAAAATTATTACTCTAATCTCAGTAATCCCAATATTTCTAATTATTGGATATATACTTTATACAGGTATTCCTGCAATATCTTGGAGCTTCTTAACTGAGATGCCTAGTGATGGAATGAGGGCTGGAGGAATATTCCCTGCTATAGTTGGAACTCTTTGGCTTACACTGGGAACTATCATAATATCTGTTCCTTTTGGAGTACTGACTGGAGTCTATCTTGTAGAATATGCTAAGGATAATCTTCTTACAAGAATTATTAATCTTACCATAATTAATTTAGCTGGTATACCAAGTATAATTTACGGACTTTTTGGTATGGCACTTTTCGTTATATTTTTAAACTTTGATGTTTCGATTTTATCTGGATCATTAACACTTGGAATTATGTGTTTACCTGTTATTATCACTGCTACTCGAGAATCTCTTTTAGCTATTCCGAAACATCTAAGAGAGTCTTCTCTAGCTCTTGGAGCTACAAAATGGGAGACAATTACAAAAGTTATTCTTCCTGCTGCTATGCCTGGAATTTTAACTGGAGTTATTTTGAGTATATCTAGAGCTGCTGGAGAGACAGCACCTATAATGTTTACAGCTGTTGCCTTCTATCTTCCATTTTTACCATTAACTTATTGGGATCAGGTTATGGCTCTACCATACCACCTCTATGTAATTTCAACACAAGTTCCAAATATGCCAGCTGCTTATATGAGTGGTACTCTATTTGTCCTTGTTGTAATTACAATAAGCTTCAATCTACTTGGTGCTTTTATCAGGTATAGATTTAATTCACAAAAATAATAATATTCAATTGATATAAATTAGGAGGAAAAGATGAATTCTAACGACACTAGAATTTTAGTAAAAGATTTTAACTTTTATTATGGTGATTTCAAAGCTTTAAAAGATATTAACATGGAGATTAAAAAAAATAAGGTCACTGCACTAATCGGACCTTCTGGGTGTGGAAAATCTACATTTTTAAGATCTATCAACAGAATGAATGATCTAATTCCAAATGTAAAATATGAGGGAAACATTCTTTTTGATGGAAAGAATATTTTTGATAAAGATTATGATATTGTCGAACTTAGAAAAAAGGTGGGAATGGTATTTCAAAAACCAAATCCATTTCCAAAAAGTATCTATGAAAACTTAGTTTATGCTCCAAAACTACATGGTGAAAAAAATAAAGATAAACTTGATGAGATTGTTGAAAACTCTTTGAGATCAGTTGCTCTTTGGGACGAGGTAAAAGATAAACTACACAAATCATCTCTTGGATTATCTGGTGGACAACAACAGAGACTATGTATAGCAAGAGCTATCTCCATAAATCCAGAGATCCTATTGATGGATGAGCCTACTTCAGCTCTAGATCCAATCTCAACAGCTAAAATAGAGGAGCTTATCAGACAACTTGAAGAGAAATATAGTATAATTATCGTTACTCACAATATGCAACAAGCCTCAAGAATATCTGAATATACTGGTTTCTTCTATCAAGGTGTGCTAGAGGAATTTGATAAAACAGAACTTATCTTTACTACACCGCATAAGAAAAAAACAGAAGACTATATTACAGGAAAATTTGGATAGGAGGATTTATTTATGAGAAATTTAGAGGAAAGTATAAAAGATTTGAACGAACATTATCTTGAACTTTTGAAAAATTTAAATAGAGTTCTAGATATAAATCTTGAGATGTTAGAAAGATCTAATTTGGATAAGACTCTATATGGTGAGTGTCTAGTTACAGAGAATACTATTAATAATTTTGAAGTGAAGATAAAAGAGGATTCTATCTTTACAATAGCTAGATTTCAGCCAGCAGCTAGTAATCTAAGACTTCTTATTATGCTTATCAATAGTGCTAGAGTAATTGAAAGAATGGGAGATATTTTAAAATCAAACTTAAAAATAATTAAAAATATTGAAACTACCTCTCCTGAAATGAAACCATATCTAAAGGATATAATCTTTCCAATTGCTAAAAAAACAAAAAATATCTACGAAGGATATATCAATGCTTTTATAAAAAGTGATGAAAAAACTCTATTCACTCTTCTGACTATGGATGAGGAGATTGATGAATTAACTAGGACAGATATTTGTGATATTGTTGAAATTATGAAGAAAAATTCTAAAAATATTGAAGGTGGAACTGATCTTATTGTACTTTGTAAGAAATTTGAAAGATTTGCTGACCATATTTTACACTTAGTTTTTGATCTGATCTATATACTGAAAGGTAAGGATATGAGAAAGGTTGAACTATTAGAAGATAAAAAAATTTAAAAATATATTTGACTTTTTCATTTTAATATGTTATATATATCTCAAGTAAAACATTTTAAGGAGGAGAGTTATGTTACTAAGGACATTAAAGTTAAGGACAATTTATAGACAAATAAATACCTTATCTTTTAGTATGCCTAAGTATCATTGTACTCTAAGCTTGTAGATTTTCTACTAGCATTGTTTTTGTATATCAAATTTTATGAGTCAATACACTTTTAAGGTGTATTGGCTTTTTTTATCTTAAAATATCTGGAGGGAATTATGAAACAATTAAAAGAACAACTTTCTACACTTTTTGACAAATATCTTGATGAGTTTAAAGAGATTAACGAGTATATCTACAACAATCCTGAAATTGGGAAACAGGAGTTTAAAGCTTGTGAAATCTTAAGCAACACACTTAAGAAGTATGGTTTTGAAACAACTGTTAATTATGCTAATATTCCAACTGCATTTCTTGGTAAATTCTCAAGTGGAAAGAATGGGCCTAAAATAGCTATCCTTGCCGAATATGATGCTCTTCCTGAGATTGGACACGGATGTGGACACAATATTTTTGGAGTTACTAGTATTGCTACTGGAATTTTATTAAAAGAGGTTATGCAAGATACAATTGGAGAGATACTTGTAATTGGGACTCCTGCTGAAGAGACTTTTGGAGCTAAGGTAGAAATGGCTGAACTTGGAATTTTTGATGATATAGATATAGCTATGGCAGTACATCCCACTGGTGAATCTCACAAAAGAAGTGGTTCTTCTCAAGCTATGGAAGCTATACAATTTACTTTTAAAGGAAAGACAGCCCATGCTGCTGCATCTCCTCACGAAGGAATAAATGCCTTAGATGGAGTAATAACATTATTTAACTCTATCAATGCACTTAGACAGCAGATTCTTGAGACTTCTAGAATACATGGAATAATAAGTAATGGTGGTGAAGCTGCTAACATCATTCCAGATCTTGCTGTTGCTAACTTCTATGTAAGAGCTAAAACACTTTCATATTTAAAAGAGTTGGTTGAAAAGGTTAAAAATTGTGCCAAAGGAGCTGCTCTAGCCACTGGTACTACTCTTGAGATTGAAAATTATGAAACTAGCTTTGCCAATCTTGTAACTAATAAAAAATTATCAGAAATATATGAGAAAAATTTAAAACTTCAAGGAGTGACTGAAATAGATGATGGTGGTTCTTCTGGTTCTACAGATATGGGAGATGTGAGCCATTGTTGTCCAACAATTCACCCCTATTTCCCATTGACTAAAGCTCACCTCATAGGTCACAGTGTTGAATTTGCTAATGCCACTATACAATCTGAAGCTTATATTGGAATGAAAGAAGCTACTCTAGCAATGGCTCTTACAGCTATGGATATCTTCAATAATAAAGATCTTCTTGCAGAGATCAAAACAGAATTTATCAACAATAAAAATTTATAATTATATTTAAAACATGGAGGGATTTTTATGAAAAAACTTATTTTATCTTTAATGGTGCTTTTATCTTCGCTTTCATTTTCTGCTAAGAAATTTTATGTTGGTACTAATGCAGAATTTATGCCTTATGAATATCTTGAGAATGGAAAGATAGTTGGTTTTGATGTTGAACTTATGGAAGCGATTGGTAAGGAATTAGACTATGAGATCGTTTGGAGTAATTTAGGATTTGATGGATTACTTCCAGCTTTACAAATGAAAAAAATTGATGCTGTTATTGCTGGTATGGGACAAACACCTGAAAGACAAAAAGCTGTTACATTTTCAATGCCATATATGTTAGTATCTTCAGATGAACACTATGTTATAGTCAATGAGAATAACTCACTTACTCACAAAGAGGAGTTAAAAGGTAAAAAAGTAGGTGTACAAATTGGTACTGTACAGGAAGAGTTTACTAAGAAAATTGGTGGTATACCTCAACTTTATAACTCTTGGACAGGTGCTTTAATGGATCTACAAAATAACAAAATTGATGCTGTTATCATTGCTGATGTATCTGGAGACGAGTATCTTAAAGTTATGAAAAAAATTAAAAAAATCGATGTTGTTATAGATGATCATCCAGGTGTTTCTATAGCTCTTAGAAAAGGAGAAACTGAACTAGCTGAAAAAATTAACCAAGCTATTCTTACTCTTGATGCAAATGGAACTTATTTAAAACTTTTAGAAAAATATTTCCCAGAAAAAGTTGAAAAATATCATCAATTAAAAAACAATTAATAATATCATATTAATCACTTAATTATACATTAAAGACTTAAGTTCCAAATAAATAAACTTGTACTGCACCTAAAATCTTAGATAACTAGGATAGGAGGTGCAGTTTTTTATCAGGAAATTAACAAAAAAATATTAACTAAAAAAATAAAATTAAAACAAGTGATTTGGATGCGGGGTATTTTCGACAGTGTAATAAATCCACAAAATTATTTACACTCTCATATTTACATTCCACTATGTTTAGATAAAAATTTTTAGAGATATAGTCAAGAATATAGTAGCAGATACAAAAATTTACATTCCACTATGTTTAGATAAAAATTTCAACTCCGTCATCCGAAAGAAATATCTCTTTATTATACACATTTACATTCCACTATGTTTAGATAAAAATTAAAAGGAATAGACTTCTTATCACATGTACATAGATTTACATTCCACTATGTTTAGATAAAAATAAATTTCAAACAATTCATCTCCTACTGGTAATTCAGTATTTACATTCCACTATGTTTAGATAAAAATGATAAAAGAGAGTGCACCTCGTAAAGTAAAAAAAGAAAATTTACATTCCACTATGTTTAGATAAAAATTTAAAAAACACCATTTTATGATGTGTTTTAATAAATAAGCATTTACATTCCACTATGTTTAGATAAAAATTACTATCTGGAGTAATTCCACTCCGAACCTCTGCGGTATTTACATTCCACTATGTTTAGATAAAAATACTCTGGGTATTGCTCTTCAAACTTTCTTTTGTAATATTTATTTACATTCCACTATGTTTAGATAAAAATTAAGTAATTTTACATCTATCCATAATTGGCGCAACTGTATTTACATTCCACTATGTTTAGATAAAAATTTTATGAAAAGATTAAGAAAAGAGTTGACAAAAGTATTTACATTCCACTATGTTTAGATAAAAATATGAGACAACCTAAATCTAGAACTTAAACCTTTTCTCTGATTTACATTCCACTATGTTTAGATAAAAATAGTTATGAGATGGCAAAAGACAGTCCTTACCTTGCATTTACATTCCACTATGTTTAGATAAAAATAAGTATTGAAGAGTTGAATGAGGAAAAAGTTTCTAAAACATTTACATTCCACTATGTTTAGATAAAAATGGATTATTTTTTTTCTTCAGTTTTAATTTGATTAAATCATTTACATTCCACTATGTTTAGATAAAAATTTGAAATAAAATCAGAAACAAAGCAAGAAATGTTATTCAATTTACATTCCACTATGTTTAGATAAAAATACAACAATTCAAGATCAATTCCAATTAAGCCTTTACGCATTTACATTCCACTATGTTTAGATAAAAATGCTAGCTCTATAAACTTCTTATCAAGAGTTAAAACATTTACATTCCACTATGTTTAGATAAAAATTCTCGCCCTAATTAAAACAAGTATTAGGGCGTGGGGTATTTACATTCCACTATGTTTAGATAAAAATCCAGAACCGTCTTCATTCTTTTTCCTTAACATCATGTTATTTACATTCCACTATGTTTAGATAAAAATCTTTATCTCCTAAGACTATATCAACTTCTAAAGGTATTTACATTCCACTATGTTTAGATAAAAATTGCAGCTGGAGCTATTGCAGAGATGAATTATTTGAATTATTTACATTCCACTATGTTTAGATAAAAATTAAACTGTTCAATCCTCTCTGCTAAATTATTTCGATTTACATTCCACTATGTTTAGATAAAAATAATAGCATCCTCTGAAGGAACAGCAAGTGCTCTATCAATATTTACATTCCACTATGTTTAGATAAAAATTAAACCGTTCAATCCTCTCCGCTAAATTATTTCGATTTACATTCCACTATGTTTAGATAAAAATCTTTTCAACACCAAATCCAACTGCCGACATATTTCCTTGATTTACATTCCACTATGTTTAGATAAAAATCAACCTTTTTAGCATTAGCAATTGCCGTAATAAAAGAATTTACATTCCACTATGTTTAGATAAAAATGATGAACTTAAAAATCTTCAAAGAGAGTTTACTGCTGCCATTTACATTCCACTATGTTTAGATAAAAATACTCAAGGACTTTGTAACTTAGGATATCAAACTTCTCAATTTACATTCCACTATGTTTAGATAAAAATAAGTTAATAACTTTTATTAACATATAATAAAAAAAGATTTACATTCCACTATGTTTAGATAAAAATGTCAAGCTGCATTTTCAAGTTTAGCTAAAGTCTTAAAGATATTTACATTCCACTATGTTTAGATAAAAATCGAAAGTTACGAAAAAACGAAAGGAGGAAATTTAGATTTACATTCCACTATGTTTAGATAAAAATATCCTGAAATACCATTAGGGAATAGCAAGTTTGATTTGAATTTACATTCCACTATGTTTAGATAAAAATTTGAATTTCCATCTTTTAAAAGTTATAATTTTTAAAACATTTACATTCCACTATGTTTAGATAAAAATGAAATGTCAAAAGGTTTCTGTGATGTTGTAACTAGATTTACATTCCACTATGTTTAGATAAAAATATTATGGGAACTATATTTATAATAGCAGTAGTAGTAATATTTACATTCCACTATGTTTAGATAAAAATTTAACTCCTAATTTTTCTTCTAAGTGTTTCACAAGCATTTACATTCCACTATGTTTAGATAAAAATCAAACAGAGATGTCAAAGTTCTTTTTGAAACACTATTTACATTCCACTATGTTTAGATAAAAATTAGTGCAATAGCTAATGTCGGGGCAAATGCTAAATCACTATTTACATTCCACTATGTTTAGATAAAAATCTATCTTTATCTTTTAAAACCTCTAAAGCTCCTAACACATTTACATTCCACTATGTTTAGATAAAAATGATAAGTTACTATTCCAATGTGCTAAAATCTCAAAGGTATTTACATTCCACTATGTTTAGATAAAAATGCAACTGATGTAAAAGGTGTCGTATCAGAGTTAGAACGTATTTACATTCCACTATGTTTAGATAAAAATAGGTATAATTTTTAGCCCCTATTATATAATACTTTAAAACATCTAAATTGTCTATCCTAAAAATATAAAAAAAATTTTTTTGTTTTTTTAGTAAAATTTAATCTAATTTTTTTTAATTTACTATTTTATAAGCTTTGTCGAAGTACAGCATTTTTCTCTTTATCCTAAATCGACAATAAAATTTTACTATAGAAAATTAGACGTTTTATCATCTTCTATTCCCCAAAACTCCTTATTCAACCACCTACTTTCTCTACTTCTAAATACAATTAATGAATCTCTATCTTTTCTTATCCACTTACTTAACTCATATTGTAATTTTTTTAAAGAACTTATATTCAATTCTCCTTCAAATGTAGAGTTTTGTATATGTGTTAAATACTTTTTACAGATTTTAAAAACATTTCTTAAAACTCTTCCTCCACTCTCATCTAACTTTATATCATAAACCAATACAATATACATAA
>JAHHSZ010000039.1 GCA_020024915.1 Fusobacterium sp.
CTTTTATATCCCATTATCTTCTTTCAACTGTTCTATAATATCTCTACACATCTAACTCTATATACTCATTTTCTATTTCAAATTTTTCAATATCCTTATCCATTTTAACCAACTTCTCAACTATAACTTTAGTATAGTTCTCTAACTGTTCCTCATCAAATTTTCCAGTTTTATAGTCAACTATAAGTATTTTTCCTTTACTCTCTCCATTAGGAAGTTTTATCATCAATCTATCAATCCTATAGTTTTTACTCTCTTCTCCCACTTTGTAATAGATTGGATACTCTCTATACACATAATCCCAATCATTTTCAAATATATTTTTACATTTTCTATGTATATACTCTATATTATTCGCAGATAGTATCTCTTTGATTGTTTTTTCTCCAAGCAAAGAGGCATATTTTGAAAAAGTCAATTTCTTAGCTAGTTCAACCTCAGCTTCATTCCAATAAAGAATATTTTCAAGGAAGTAGTGTACTATTATCCCTCTCAATCTTTTTCCCTCTATCTGCAACGAGTGGGAGTATATCTTATCTAAACCCAATCTTTGATTCTTTTTTAACTCCTCTTTATACAATACTTCTGGAGTAGAGAGATCTAAACAAAATTCAACCCCTTTTTCAGTAATTATCTCCTCTCTATTCTCTATTATCAATTTTCCTGTGTTCATATTCTTCAATAATACATCATATGGAACTTTCTCACTATTTTCTACAACCACATAGATATTATTTTTAGGTCTAGTCAATGCAACATATAGGTTGTTTATCTCTTCATGCTCCTGTTTAATCTCTCTATCCTTTAAATAATCTACACCATCTATATTTTTTAATATGTTATTAAATTTATGATTTGTCAAAAGATATGATTTAACCTTTGAATATGTATCGTCCATCTCCAGATAAAATTCCATTCCTTTATCTATATTTTTTCCTGAACTATTAGATATGAAATAGAATAACGTATCAAACTCCAACCCCTTAGATTTATGTATAGTCATCAAAGATACACTGTTCCCATTTCCACTTGAGATCTTTTTAAACTTATCTTTTTTTGTATTTTCCTCATACTCTATTAAAAAATCATCAAAATATTTATACTCTTTCAAAAGTTTATAGAATCCAAAAATATTGAGAGTGTCCTCTTCACTTTGAAATCTATTTCCCACTCCTACACTTTTTAGTATCTCATAAGTTAGATATTCTGTCTCTCCAGCATATCTTTTATTTAAATTATATAAAGCTTTTAATGAATTAAATACATCCTTTTCTATATCAATTGTAACATCTTCATTCTCACTATATAGATACTCCTCTATACACTCTTTTCTCTTTATTATCTCCTTTAGAGTCGGAGCCGATATGTTAATTAGATCTGATCTGAGAAAATCCAAAAGTGATAGAAAATCTTTTTTTACCAGCCAAGATATTAGATGATATACTCCAGTTATCCCCTTACTATCCACTATACTTGCATTGGAGTCTAATGTATATGCTATCCCTCTCTCTCCCAAATAAAAAGCTATTTTCTCTAGAGTTTTCTTAGTTCTAGCTAATATACCAATCCCAGCATAATTGTTGTGAAAGTTTTTTTCTATCTCATCTATCATAAGTTGAATAGAGTCTCTCTCATTTTCAGGAGTTATAAGTTTTACATAACCTTTTTTATCATTCTCTCTATAGTTTACCTCTGAAAATTCCCAAATCTCACTTTCTTCACTAGTCTTAGCTATCTCGCTAAATACTGTATTTGTATATTTTACAATATTCTCCTTGCTTCTAAAACAAATGTCCAACTCTTCCTCTTCTCCATCTATGATCTGAGCCAAATTTTCAAATAATCTTTTCTCTCCACCTCTCCAACCATAGATACTCTGTTTTTCATCTCCAACACAGATTATATTCTCACTTTTAGCCAAAATATTTTTCAATATTCTCCACTGTAAAATACTTGTATCCTGAAATTCATCTATAAATATACTCTTTAACTTTCCATCAATAACTTCAAAAAATTCATCAGTCAGTCCATCTTCATCTAAAAATCCAAGCTCTCTCTCCTCCAAATACTTAAATGTATAGCTACTAATATCTGTATGTGTAAATCTCTTCTCTCTAAATTTTATTTCATCATAAATAGAGTATATTTTTTCAACTACCTTTAAAAGTTTATTCTCATATGGAATTATCAAATTATTATACATAGCTTTTCCCAATTCCCTTTTAAAATCTTCATATAGATAGTTCAAATCTACAATATGTGAGTCTATATCCCCTTTTTTAGCTCTGACTTTTGTTCCATTCCAAAATTTATCTTTCAAAAATGCAGAGTAATTACTCTTTAGATACTCATCTCTATCCTTTGCAGTAAAATATTTTTGACAATCTTTTTTTATCAAATCTTGAAATGGTTTCCCCTTTATCTCAGCTACTTCTAAAAGTATCTCTTCCATCTTTTCTAGTAATCCATTGGTATCTTCATACTCAAATTCACTCTTTTCTTGGATCTTATCTCCTATCAATATGAATTTCCATCTCTGATTTATTATCTTTCCAATGAGATCTACATAGATATCCATATTCTTCTCGCTATTATCCTCTAAAAAGCTCTTAAAAAGGTTAAAATCCTCCCTATTTTCAAAAATTTTTTCAAAGGTTTTTACCAGCACTTTTCTATTCTCTTCCTCATCTATTATCTCATATGAGTAAATCTTTAAAAATGGTGCTATCGCCTTTTTAAACACTGTATTGGTAAATGAGTCTATTGTATAGATTTTTAATTTATCTTTATTTTCAACAATATTTTTATAGATTTTTTCTAATTTTTCAATGTCAAAAGAAAACTCTTCTCCATATATTTTCCTTATATTTTTCTCAATATCCTCTCTTTTTTCTGAATTTTCACATATATCTTTTAGAAATATCAAGATTCTATCCTTAATCTCTGCTGTTGCTTTTTTAGTAAATGTCATTACTAAAATATCTTTAAAATCTATTCCTTGTACCAAAGAAACTATGTATTCAAGAGATAATCTATAAGTTTTTCCCGTTCCAGCACTAGCCTTTAATATCAATTTTTTTCCCATTACTCTCTACCTCTTCCACAAATATTATAATACTCACACATTTGACAAGTAGATTGCTTTTCAGCCCTCATATATTCACTAGCCTTCACAAAACTTTCAATCTCCTCTTCCAATCTCTCTCTAGTGAGTATTATCTTATCCTCTCTCTCAATCTTTCCTGACCAAGCATTGAATACCAATTTCTTAGCTTGTCCTGACTCACCATACAAGATTATAGTATAGTAATCTAACTGTCCATCTTTCTTTGATCCTGTCTTATAGTCAATTATCTCATTCCCTAATTCACTCTCTATAACAAGGTCTGCTCTTCCTCTCAAGTATACATCTATATTTTCAGAATAGAATGGTTCTTTTTCATATGAACTTTTCTCACTTTGAAATCTTCTAATAGAGATTCCCTCATAGTTACTTCTTAAATCTCTAAAAAAATCAACTATATTTTTAGAGATAAGAGGTATCATTATATATTCACAATAGTTGTCCATATGTAATGGGATTTTGGCTCTCTCAGCTTTGAAAGCTCCCTGCATTCTCTCTAAAATTTCCTCATATCTAACTTCTCCTATTCCCTCTTGTAATACTCCCTTCCATATTGAATTCACAAACTCTTCTAAAACTTTATGCACAATTATCCCCAATATTCTTATGTTTATGTCCTTATCTTCATACTTTGTATTATAGCTTAATCTCTCAATATTCATAAAATAGAATCTAAGTGGACAATCAACTAGATTTCCATAGTCATAAGCACCTATCACCAACTTCCCATCTTTAAAATCTTCTATCTCCTTTGGAAAAACTTCAATCATACTTCTGTCATAACCCAGTTTTTCTCCAATAAATGAGCTATTTAACATCTTCACTATTCCACCATCTTTTATTGGTGAATCCTCCAATAGAATTTTATTTTTCAAGATTATCTCTTCTAAAAATGGTGATATATCTATACTTTGTGTTTCATCTTTTTTAGTTAATATTATAGCATCTTTTCCATTAAAAATAGCTTGGATAAACCTATATCTATCCTCTTCTCTTATCTCCTCTTTTGTCAGAATCCCCATTTTTTTTCTCTGTTTTTCTGTAAGTATCAAATTATCTCTAGTTTTTTTGGGTAAATTATCATCTGTTATATCTATAAAATAGTTTACCTCATTTATCTCCTCACTATATCTTACAAAATCTAGAGGTTTTACTATTCCTATATCTTGACTATATTTAAGATTATTTTTTACTGCCAAATCTTTCATATATTGAATTAGCAATCTATACAGACATATTCCTACCTTACTTCCAAAATATTCATCAAAACTCTCATGTATCTTCATTACCTCATTACTCTTTATAATTCCAAATATTTCAAAGAATTTATCAAAAATATCCTCATTATCTAAATTTTCCTCTATAAATCTCTCCAATTTAAGCTGTTCTTTTATATATGAATATAGTTCATTTGTATTACTTATAGTTGTTATACTCTCCAGATCAAATATCACTCTATTTAACTTTTCAATTAAATCTATTGAGAAATTTTTCTCAAACCAACTATCTTGAAGAATTTTTCTAGATATATATTTATATCCTTCAATAGCACAACTATTTAATCTTTTAAAATCCTCATCTGAAATTCCATAATACTCTTTAAATATTCTATTCTCAAAGGCAGATAGCATTTGAAATAAATGGTAAGTTTTTCCCAATCTCTCCTCTTGACTATTTAATAAATCTAACTGTATATTTAAAAACTTATAAAGTCTGGTATCATTCATTGTAAATTTTTGCGAAGGAGCAAAGTGGTGTGGAAATATCTTTGAATATCTATTTTTTTCAGGGACTGGAGAGTATATCTCACCTTTTTTTTGTTTTTTAAGATGAATAAGTAACAGTGCCTCTTCCAAATCACTTTTCAGATTATAGACCTTTATATCTTTTATCTTTTCAGGAATTTTAACCTTTTTCAATCTTAGATTATCTTCATCAAAATCTCCTTTTTTCATTTGTAGGACTATCTCTACATCTATACTCTCTCCTAGCTTCATTATTATATCTCTGTACACTTTAGGAAATTCAACTATATCTACAAATACTATCTTTGAAAAATCCTTAATCCAATTATCACTATAGTTTTCATAGCTTTCTACCCAATCACTTGGCAGGTAGTTATACTCTTTACACATTTCATCAAAAGCCTCTTTTATAGCCTCAAAATTTTCTAAATATCTTTTTTGCCATTTTGAACACTCCTCTAATTTTGTAATACCATTTATTAAAAGCTCTCTATAGTAATCAAAAAAATTGTTTGCTAAATCTATTATGTCATAATAATTGCTTATTTCTAACTCCTCTTTTATACTGTGTGGTATACATTTGAAAAAGACTAAGATTCTCTTAGCCTCTTTTAAAATAATTCTATCTGTATAAAAAATTCTATCTTTAAACTCTTCCATAGTAAGAAATGTAGGAATTGATTCTAAAAATCTATTGGAAGCTCTTTTAAAAAATATTTCCTTCATTCTATTATCTAAAAAAACATAGAGATTTTTTTTAGCTTGAGTCTCTCTATTTGAGTAAAGTCCTAAAAATTTTATTCCATAATCTATATATCTAAAATTTACTCCCATTCTCTCCTCCTCTATACATTTACATAGCTCCATCTTCCTTTTTTAAACACTCTATAACAAGCTATACTTCTAAAAGCTAAGTCTATTGTCATAACTATCCAAGCCCCTGATAATCCTGTATCCATCTTATATAGGAAAAAATATGTAAGTGGTATTCTTATTATATACATTCCTATTGCTGTTATCCACAATACAGCTTTTGTATCTCCAGCTCCTCTCAAACACCCACTTAAAACCATTGATACTGCTTGAAATGGTTGACATATAGAGACCAATCTTAAAGCTATTGTTGCCATCTCTTTTATCTTTGGTTCATCTGTAAACATCTGTATTATTGTTCCTGGAATAATAAAGAATGTCAAACCAAAAAGAGACATCATAAAGATAGCTAGAGCTGTTGTTGCCATTGCATCTCTATGGGCATTTTTAGCTGATCCCTTCCCCAACTGTTGTCCCACTAGTGCCGTTCCAGCCACTGAAAATCCAAATCCCATATTAAATGAAAATGATTCAGCTGTAAGTGCTATCTTATGAGATGTGTATGCCATAGTTCCCAGTGAGATTACCATCATTTCAAATATTAACATACCTATTCTGAAAACCCCTTGTTCTACTGCAGCTGGTATTCCAACTCTTAAAATTCTTACAGACATATTTTTATCAAATAACTTTAATTTTCTTAATGGTATTGATACCCAAAATCTCTTTGTAAAGAATGTAGTATATATAAATATACAAGTTATCATTCCACGTGATAGAGTAGTGGCTATTCCTGCTCCCATTACTCCCCAACCAAAGACAAAGATAAATAAATAGTTAAATAGGATATTTGAGAATATACTCAAGATATTGGCTATCATAGGCATATTTGCTTTTGATATAGACCTATAAGCTGCAAAAAAAACTACGTTGAAACATAGAAACGGCATCCCTAAAAGTACAGTTGTATAATATTCACTAGTCATCTGTAGATTCATATCATTAGCTCTTCCTATCACTTGCAAAGTCTTGTCCTTAAATATAAACAAAAGCAAAGTTATTCCTAAAGAGATAGGAAGAGAAAGTATTAAACTTTGAGCCATAGCACTCTTTCCCTCTTTTTTATTATTAGAACCATAAGCCCTACTCACTAAAGCAGTTGTTCCAATACTTACAGCAAAGAATATGGGAAGAACAGCATTGATAGGGGCATTTCCTACTCCTACTGAACTTATTGCTTCAGCTCCAAGCTTTCCAACCATAAGCATATCAAAAAATCCTAACAAAGTCTGTGCAAAAAGATCTGTAATGGCTGGTAAAGCTATTGTCATAATTGCTAAAAAAACTTTTTTGTTTTTTTTCCATTCTCTTCTTAAATACATCTTAATCATCTCTCCATTTTTTAATGTTTTATTTTAATTTTGTTTCTCATTTTTTCTTGTTATTAAAAGCTAATCAAATCTATCTACATCTACCACTTCAAAGATATAGTTTTCAAAATCTATAACAGCATATTTTTTATGCTAATAAAAATTTCTCCTCTTAAATCTATCAAATTTTTACTTTTTATGCTAAAATAATTTTAGTTGCAGTATGATTATAACATATTTTAATAAAAGTTGCATTGAGTTTAAGGAGGTTTTATGTCATATTTAGAAATTTTAGGAATGATTGGATTAGGAATTGGTTGTGGACTTAGCAAACTTGGAATTCCAACTGGTTTAATTTTCTCACCTATCTTAGCTAGCATATATGGTGGTAAAGCTTCAGCAGGAATTATAATTATACCTGTACTTGTTTCAGATCTCACAGTTATGTATATATATAGAAAAAATGCTGATAAAAAAGTAATCTTAAAGATACTTCCTCTTACATTTTTAGGAATAATTGTCGCAGTAATTTTTGGAAAATATATATCAGATGAAATTTTTAAACAAAGTATGGGAATAATAATTTTAGTCACTGGAATTATTACTTTAATGAAAAACTTTAAAATTGATTTTTCCAAATTGAGTATTTTATTTGGTTTTTTAGGTGGATTTGCTTCATTTATTGGGAATGTATCTGGTCCTTTGATGAGTATATATCTTTTAAATATAGAAATGGATATAAGTAAATTTTATGGTACTAGAACTTGGTTTTATTTTATACTTAATCTTATCAAAGCTATTCTATATGCAACTGTTTTAAAAAATATACATTTTGAAACTTTTAAATTGACAAGTGTGGCTATTCCATTTGTTTTTATAGGAGTTTTTGCAGGAAAATACTTTGTTGAAAAGATGAATCAAAAGCTTTTTGAAAAATTCATTGTCATACTTAGTATAATAAGTGGATTAAAGTTATTATTCTTTTAAAATCAAGGAGGAACTATGAATATAAAAGAAAAACAAAATGAATTATCAGGTATAATTTACATTTTATTTATGGGGTTTGGTTACCCACTAATTCGTTATATAAGTACAATATTTCACACTGTTAACACCAATGCTCTAATGTTTTTATCTGGTGGAACTCTTTTTATTTTAGTTTCATTTTTTAAATTTAAAAATGAATTGCACAAATTGAAAAATAATTTTTACTTACTTCCAAGATTATTTCTACTTGCATCATTGACAGCTGGGAACATGTACTGTTTTATTGGAGGACTTAGCAAAACATCTGCTTTGGCAGGTAGTATATTTGGAATATTGAGTATGCCATTTTCTATTATAATGGCTGCCATCTTTTTTTTTGATGAAAGAAAGAAAGTTAAAGAGTTACACTTTATTTTAGGTGGATTGCTAGCTTTAATAGGATCATTTATTTTTGTTTTAACTGGTGCTTACAAAAGTTCATCTAGTTCAGATTTTTTACTTGGAATCACTCTTTTAACAGGAACAATTGTCATACAAACTCTACAAAGTTTTGTTGTTAAGGAAACATCTCGGCATCTACATTCTATGATTATCAGCAGTTTTTCATCTATTTTAACTAGTATTATTTTTTTCTTCATATCTATAATAACTGGAAATATCCATGAACTTCTAACTGCTTCAAATGATGATATAATAAAAGTCCTATTAGCTGGTATGTACTCTATATTTGTAGGTATGGTTATGACATTTTTTATCATTCAAAAACAAGGAGTTGTTGTTTTAAATATTTTAAAACTTACTTTACCACCTGTTACAGCCATTATAGGTTATCTTCTATTAAATGAAAATATCACCCTATATCAGGGTATAGGTGCTTCTTTTGTCCTACTTGGTTGTATTGTAGCTCTTCATAGAAAAAAATAATCTTTTTTATAATTGAATTTTATGGTATAATACTTAAGAAATTTTTTTATGGAGGAGATTGAATGTCAAAATTACCAAGCTGTCCAAAGTGTAATTCAGAATACGTGTATGAGGATGAGAAACTATTAATATGCCCTGAATGTACTTATGAGTGGAGTTTAGATAATGAAATTGAAGAAAAAACTCTAGTTGTAAAGGATTCTAATGGAAACATTTTACAAGATGGAGATAGTGTAACAGTTATAAAAAATTTAAAAGTAAAAGGAAGTTCTTTAGTAGTTAAAATTGGAACTAAAGTTAAAAATATTCGTTTAGCTGAAGGAGATCATAACATTGATTGTAGAATTGATGGTATTGGAGCTATGAAGCTAAAGTCTGAATTTGTAAAAAAAATTTAATCAATCTTAAACTTACAAACTTAAAAAAAAGAGCAAGTTAGCTAAGCCTACTTGCTCTTTACTATTAAGTAATAATTATTTATTTATTAACTCATACTCTTTCATTGCTGTTCTAGCATATTTTCCTAGTGCTAATAGGGCTATTAAGTTAGGAAGTACCATCATTCCATTGAACATATCTGCCATCTCCCACACTAATTCAGCTTTTAATACAGATCCCTTAATAATAACAAACATAACAATAATTCTGTATACATTTATTGAAATATTATTTTTAAATAAGTATCTTATATTTGCCTCTCCAAAGAAATACCAACCTATGATAGTTGAAAAAGCAAAGAAGAATAGACATATAGCTATAAACATATCTCCATAAGAACCTAAAGATTTTACAAAAGCATTCTGTGTTAAAATTATTCCTGTTCCTTCTTGAACACCAGAAGTTAGGATAACTAAGGCTGTTCCTGTTAAAACTACAAAAGTATCTATAAAAACTGTAACAACAGCTACTATTCCCTGTTCTCCTGGATGATTAACTTTAGCTATAGCATGAGCATGTGGTGTTGATCCCATTCCAGCTTCATTTGAGAAAAGTCCTCTTGCTACTCCATATCTCACTGCTTGTTTAACACTTATTCCCACTGCTCCCCCTACAGCTGCATGAGTAGTAAAAGCTGAAGAAAAAATTGAAGTTAAAGCTGGTATTATCTCTCTATAGTTAATAAAAATAATTACTACACAAGCTGCTATATATAATCCTGCCATAACTGGTACTATCTTCTCTGTCACTGCAGCAACTCTTTTTATTCCACCAAAAAATACAAATCCAGCAAGTAAAGATATTATAATTCCCATAGCTATTGCTGGTATTCCAAAGGCCTTGTCAAAAGCCACAGATATTGAATTAGCCTGTACTGCATTTCCCATCAAGCCAAGAGCTAAGATACAAGCAACTGAGAAAAATACAGCTAAAGCTTTTGAAAGAAATTTATTCTTAAGTGCTGTCTCTATATAGTATGAAGGTCCTCCTGTTATCTGGCTATTAACTCTTCTTTTAAATATCTGCCCCAGTATAGCCTCAACATATACAGTTGCCATTCCAAAAAAAGCACTTACCCACATCCAAAATATAGCTCCCGCTCCTCCAGATACAATAGCTGTTGCTGCCCCAGCAAGGTTTCCTGTTCCTACCTGTGCTGCTACTGCTGTTGCCAAAGCTTGAAAAGATGACATTCCATTGTGATCTGCTGCTTTTCCATTAAGAGCCATTGATCCTGTAACTCTTCTTATTCCCTCACTAAATTTTCTAATTTGGATAAAATTTAATTTTAATGTGAAGTAAACTCCTGTTCCCATCAAAAGAAGTATTAGAAAATTCCCCCATAAAAATTCATTAATTGTTGTTACTACTTGTTGCATTTTTAATTCCTCCTATTTATTTCCTTTTAAATTGAATAAAAAAAGAAGGTAGAATCTACCTTCTGGAAATCAAAAAAAGAATTATACATAATATAACTAAATGTAAGTTGCATAATTCCTCTGTCCTTTTACCTGAGAGTTTAGTCCAATTGCTTGGGTTTGCTCCTTCGGTGCTCATAGAGTCTCTCCAGAGGCTCGTCCAATATAGGTCCATAAGTTCATTCGAACTTGCCTGAAAGATTTACTTCGTCGGCGGCTTAACGCTCTCTCCCTATATCTTCATCCGATTTCTATTCAATTTTATCTTATAGGTTATATCATATGACATTTTTTTCTATTTGTCAAATATATTTTTTTGCCTAAAAAAAATGAGAGAACTAATCTCTCAAATCTCTTAAATATTGTATTTTTATATTTGTCATTTTTATATAATTATCTAGGTAGTTACTATCTTCATCAGCATTTTTCTTTTTATATTCTACCATTCCTTTGTTAAACTTTGTAAAATTTTCCTCTAGCTCTACTCTATTTTTCTCCACTATGACATCATCCATCAACTTGTCCATCTTATTAGAAAGCTTATTATATCTAGTTTCAATACTTTTAGGAGTATAAGAACTACAAGAACTAATTAATATTACAAGGAATACTAAAGATATCACTCTCTTCATATATCTTCCTCCTGTAAAGAATGGCGATCCCGATGTGGTTTGAACACACAACCTATTCCTTAGGAGGGAATTGCTCTATCCAATTGAGCTACGGGATCACTACCTATCCATTATACTATAATTTTTATTTTTTGAAAAGTTTTTTTTTACTATGTTAAACTTTTAATTAAATATAACAGATGTTTTTGACCAATTCCACTCAAACTTCCTAACTTATAAATATAGTCAACTATCTTCTCACCACTGCTCAAATCCATATTAGAATATTTGTAATATGATACAATCTCCCTTAAAATATGAGCATCACTTCCAAATGTTGCAGTTAGATTGTATCTCTCTCTCAACTCTCCAGCCATAAGATTTCTAACTATTGGAAGTGCATGATTATGTGTTTCTAACGAATCCACCTTTTTTATTACATCATAGATATACTCTTTATTATTTATGAAATTTTTTTGTACCATTCCACAAATATGAGGAATTGATTTATGACACTCCCACTGATTTAAAACATCTAAATACTCATATATACTTCTATGAGTTTTAGCCATTCTCTTTACATTTCTATATGTCTCTACCTCTTTTCTATAAAATTCCTCTAGATCCTCTATTTTTTTAAAATAAACTAACAATTCAAATCCATCTTCACAACCTAGTTCTAGTCCTGGAACATTATTAATTCCTAACTCACGTAATTTAACAGCACCTCTTATCTCATTGTGATCGGTTACTGAGATTAAATATCTTTTATTATTTACAAAATTTTTTAAAAACTCTGGTTTTATAAATCCATCTGAAGCTGTAGTATGGATATGTAAATCATAATAAAAATCTCCAACATACTTAAAATCACTCTCTATAAAAGGAAAGAAAAAATTTGAAAGTTTTTGAAACTCTACCATATCAGGTCAACTCTCTTTCTACATTATTGGAGCCAACAATCTACAGATTGACTCTTTTAATTTTATATAATACCCTCTCTTAGAATACTCACTTCTAAGGAGTCTGTGACTAAATTTAATATCATTATTAAATATATCTCTAAATGTTCTAGCTACATCTTTTTCATAGATATTTACATTTATCTCAAAGTTTTGATAAAAACTTCTGTAGTCAAAATTAGCTGTTCCTACAGTTACAACCTCATCATCAACAACTATGGATTTACTGTGCAAAAAACCTCTTCCATACTTGTATACCTCTACTCCCAAATCTAATAGTTCCCCACTAAAATACTGATTTACCCAATAGATAAAAAAATGATCAGGCTTATCTGGAATCATTATCTTTATTTCTACTCCCGATAGAGCAGCTATCTTTAGAGCATCTAAAACAGTATCATCTGGAACAAAATATGGAGTTTGAATATAAATATATTTTTGAGCTTTCATTATCATCTTAAGAGCATTATCTCTGATTGCTCTAAATTGATAGTTTGGACCACTACTCACCACTTGCATATGACCACTATGCTTTCCTTTTATCTCAATTAACTCTTTTAAAACCTCAGCATTATACTCATATTCTTTTTTATATGTGTATTTCTCTTTTTTTACAATACCCCAAGAAAAGAAAAACTCTTTCTCCAATTCTATACAGGCTTCTCCGAATATTCTTAATCCTGTATCTCTCCAATATCCAAGCTTTCCTTTTCCTAGATACTCATCTCCAATATTAAATCCACTTATATATCCATACTTGCTATCTATCAAACACAATTTTCTATGATCTCTGTAATTTGCTCTTAAGCTTGTGATTTTGAACCAAGGAAAAATTGAAGGGAAAAATACTCCTACTTCGATTCCATTAGCTTTAAATCTCTTTAACATCTTTCTATCATAGCCACCAGCACCATCTACTATGATCTTTATCTTCACTCCCTCTTGAGCTTTTTTTAATAGTATCTTACTAATTTCATTTCCGAGCCCATCTCCTCTAAAGATATAATATTCCATATTGATACTTACTTTAGCTCTTTTTAAATCCTCTTTTACACTTGAAAAGAAATCATTTCCATCTATAAAAATCTTACTGGTATTTAAAGATGTAAGTTGATTTTTAGATGAAATCTCAACATAGGATATGAGTTGTTCCCATTTCAATAACTCTTTATAGTGGGAAAATCCCATCACTTTTTTGCTATATAAAAATTTCCATTTATAGAATTGATTAACCACTCTTTTCTTTCTAAAACTCAATCCAAAAAATAGATAGGCTACAAATCCTAAATATGGAGCCAGTACCAAAAGTGTTATCCAAAAAAGAGTAAACAATGGATTTTTCCTCTCCAATAGTACTATAATAAATAGAAATAATGCATTGATTACAATAATATAATCTCTAAAAAACGGTATTAAAATTTCCATACTTTTACCTCCTTAATAAATTGTAACACTTTTTTCTTAAAAAATCCTTTTTTTTTTAATTTTTTGTTGTTTATTTCCCAATTATAAGTTATACTAATAGTGAACTATTTTAATTTTTAAGGCAGGTGAGAACTATGAAGAACTTTTTTGAAAAATTTGAAAAGGATCAAAAATTTAATCTTTTTACTGGTGATTTTTTAAATAAGTTAACTGGATATCCTTCAAAAGCTGACATCTCAGAAGCCATTTTATCAGAGCTACAGCAATCTACTAAAAGATATATAAAAGATATGAACTCTTTTTCAGATATAGTACAGGCATATTTAGATGCAGTTATAGATACAAAAAAGAATTTGGTTAAACAGATTAAAGAAAATTTCGAACATAGGTATAGTGTAAATATTGATATATATAGCAATATTATCAATTCAGGTTTATTTGAAAATATTTTTACAAATAACTTTGATAATATTATTGAGACTAATTTTTGTGATTCAATCACAAAAATTACTCCTACTAATATTCAAAAAAGAAAAGAGAATACTATAGGCTACTATAAATTTTTAGGTGATATGTCTTCTGTTTCTACTTTTTTTATCTCTAGTCAAGATATTAGAAAATTAAAGACTTTGGAATTTTACTCTGAGTTTTTTAAAAGAGTTAGAGAGGAAATCAAGAGTAGATCAACTATCTTCTTAGGAGTTGATTTAGAAGATTCTGATATGATGAATATGCTTAGTTTTATCCTAGAACCTCTAAAAGAGTTCCAACCTATATACATGATTACCAATACTTCTATCATTAGTAGTAAATCAGCAGATTTAATTGGAAAATACAATATTAAATTAATTACCTCTAGTACAAAAGATTTCCTAGATTATTTTAGTGAGATCTCACAAAAAGAAGAGAGAATACTTTCTGAAAAAAAGTTTGTGTGGTAGTATCAGAGGAAGTTCATCCCGATAGTACTACCACTGAAAATACAAAAAAGGAAACTTCTCCTCTGCTAAAGTTAGACTATGATTCAGCTATAGAAGAAAATGTGAATCCTCTAGATATAATTGCTGACACTCCCATTAAAGACGATATTCCATACGGGTCTTCTGAACCTAAAACTGTAATATTGATTAAAGAAGCTGGAATTGAAACTGGTATAGAGATTCAATATACATCTATGAAACTAAAAAATTTCCCAATTAAAGATAGTAATATATCTCATTATGAAAAAGAGATTGAGCAGATTAGTTTAGGAAATACCACTTTACATATTGGAGACACTCCACTATTAAATGTTAATTTGAGAATAGTTAGTTTCAATAAGTTTAAGATACTTGAGTTTAAGACAAGAGAATTTAAATTAGCTTTGAGTATAAAATTGGAAAATAATACTCTCATCAAAGAAGGAGACTTCTTTAGGTATGAAATCTTTAGCAAGTTAAAGAATTCTAGATTGAATGCTGTTGCTAATCTTATAAGAAAAGTTTTTTCAGGTGAAAGATTATCATTCCATGTAAAAGATCTGTATGGAGATATTATTTTTGAAAACCCTATACAATCTCATAAGTTTGGTATGATATTAAAATCTATTACTGAATATGAGAGTGTTGAGTCTATTATCTCGCCATCTAAGAGTAAAGCTTTTTCTGATACATCTATGAATTTCTATGCTCTACACCTTTTACAATGTTATTTAGAAGACAAGAAAATCTTAAATAGTTGGTTGAATTTTAAAATTGAAAATAAAGATGGAGTAAAAGAGGGAGATAGTTTAGTTTTTGTCAAAAAGCACCCTCTTGATTTTAGAGGAATTAACTACTCTCTTCAAGAGAAAATAATTATAAAAGACCAAATTTCTCAAAAAGATATTAATGAAAAATCTAACTCAATTGTTGGATATAGAAAATTAATTGAAATACAGCTTGAAAAAGTTGAAAAATAGTTTTAAATTAAGGAGTAAATTGTGTTTAATATGCTTGATAAAGATCAATTTTTTAAAGAATTTTCAATAGATGAGGAGTATTTTACATCTACTGGTCTTGTTTGGGAAGAACTGAATAAAATCCATGATAACTATGTAAAATTAGTCCCTCAGTTAGAGAAAGAAGCTGAGTATATCGTTTCTAAATTAATTGATATTCCTAGTGTGCACTCAGTTAGAAGGAGAGTAAAAAAACCTAAGCATCTAATTGAAAAAATTATTAGAAAAGGGAAAAAATATGTTGATAGGGGTATCTCGGTTGACACTTATAAGGGAATTGTTACTGACCTTATTGGAATTAGAGTATTACATCTTTTTAAAGATGATTGGAAAAATATACATCATGAAATATTAGGGCTTTGGGACATTAGAGAAACTCCTCAAATTAATATCAGAAGAGGAGATTACAATGTGATCCAATTACAAGAAAGTATCTCTGAAATGAACTGTGAAATAATAGTTAGAGATCATGGATATCGTTCTGTACACTATCTTATTGGAATTCCTGTAACTAAAAAGGATGAGATTCTTGTTGAGATACAAGTTAGAACCGTTTTTGAAGAAGCTTGGAGTGAGATAGATCATTTGATGAGATATCCTTATGATGTTAACAATCCTATAATAACTGAATACCTAGCTATTTTTAATAGAATAGTTGGAAGTGCTGACGAGATGGGAACATTTATTAAAAATATGAAATCTCAATTTACATTAAAACCTGAAGAGGAAATGGAGAAAAGAGAATTAGATACTAAATTTAAATAGAAGTTTAATAACCTAAGCTTAGTTTTGAGCTTAGGTTTTTCATATATCAAAAA
>JAHHSZ010000004.1 GCA_020024915.1 Fusobacterium sp.
GTTGGCTAACAAAAGCAACTACTTCCCAAGAAGCTCCCACTTCAAAAGCTGAAAGTTTTAAGTTGGAGAGGTTCACTAAAATACCCTGTTGCCAGTAATTGAATAGAAAGGGAGCCTTCAACAAAAATGTTGAAAACTCCCTTTATTTGGTTCTTTTTTATAAGAAGAATTCATAGCTGAGAGTAGTTACTCCTTTTTTATAATCTGTTATTTTCTTTTTTTAAGATGTTCTTCTTGAACTATTTTAATAACTTCCATCATTTTTTTCTGGATATGATTATATCCAACATCTTTAACATGTGGTAAAATACAACTTGAGCAATCTTTAATTCCAGTAGCAGTATATTTAAAATTTCCTCCACACTTATCTCCCAGCATATATAAAGGACAATAGCAAAATATACAGTTAAAATCCTCTATATTTTCCATCTTATGACATGGAAAATACTCACAATCTTTATGGTGAATAAATTTGTAGTTATCCATATGACATCACTCCTTAAATATTTCTAATATAAGTATACTTTTTTTGTTAAAACGTATCAAGAGAAATTTGTGAAAGAATATCAATTTTTTTATCACTAAAGTATATACTACCATTTTTAAGTCTAAATTGAAGAGGATATATTTCAACCCCCTTTTCCATGGCTAGATAAAAAAGTTCATAAAATTTAGGATCTGTTTCAAATTTTGGTCTAAAATTATCGCAATCTCTAAAAATTAATAGAACTACAGCAGCTCTTTCGCCAGATTCTTTTATTTTGATAAGCTCTTTGAGATGTTTTTGTGCACGAGTACTAGGAGCATCAGGAAATTTAGCTGTTTTATTTTCTACAAGGGAGACTCCTTTAACTTCAATCCAAATTTTTTCATTATTTTTTGTTAGAAGAAAATCTAATCTACTCTCTCCATTTTTAACTTCTGCTCTAATTGTATCAACTTTACCAAAAGGAGAAATTTCAAAATCATTTAATAGATTTTCTGAAATATATCTATGATATGCAGAATTAAGTAAAATATCTTCATCACCTTCTGGAGTTCTAGCTGAGACAAAGTCATATGAAGTTTTTCTTTTTTCTAAGTTTGTTGCTTTTTTAACTCCAACTAAATTATCTTTAAAAAGAAGCTCTTTTATTCTACCAGAGTCATGTACATGGCATAATTCTATCTGGTGATCAAGCTCAATTTCAGCAATAAATCTATTTGGTCTATCAATAAATTTTCCAGTTAATATTTTTCCAATCTCATATATTTTTTTCATACTCCTCCTAAAAAATATAGAGAGAAATTTTAAATTTCTCTCTAATAAATCATAATTATTTTGTTGTATTGCAATCACAGTTACAATCTTTATAAGTCTCTTCAGCAAGCTCTTTAAAATTACGAGCTTCTAATTTTTTAATAAAATCCATCTGTATTTCATTGAAAGCTCTATGAACTGCACATTCTCCTCTTCTTAAATTACAAGATTCTGGATCATTGACACAACCTTTTATAGAGATTATTGGTTCAATAGTCTCTATAGCATCTCTAAGAGTGATCTCTTCACTAGGTTTAGTTAATTGATAACCTCCTCTAGCACCTTTATAAATATTCACAAGCCCAGCTTTTTCTAATTTTTTTAGAATTCTTAGACTAAATAAATGTGGAATTTCTTCAGCTTCAGAAATCTCATTAGAGGAAATTATTCTATCTTGTCCATATTTTGTTAAATAAAGTAAAATTCTTATAACGTACTCAATTTCGTTTTTAATTCTCATAATAGACTCCCTAATCCTTAATATACGACTAATTATATCATAGTATACTAAAAGTTGCAACTTTTATTTTTTTATCTCTCTTGCATTAGGAACATTTTCATTAAGAGCAGCTTTGATAGCTACAATAGCAACTTCTAATTGCTGAAGATCAGGTTCTTTAGTAGTTATTCTCTGTAGAGAAAGACCAGGAAAGGCTATTGCTTTTATAATAGGATTATCTAGATGTTTCGAGCTATATCTTTGTATCTCATATGAGATTCCAGCAATAAGTGGCATCAACAAAACTCTTAGAAGTACCTTTACTAATATTTTTCCTACTACTGTTGCAGGTGTAGGAAAAATAAAATCTATTGTAGAAAAAACTATTATAGCTATAAACATTACAATTAAAAGAAAACTTGTTCCACATCTAGGGTGTAATGTTGTAAATTTTTTAGCATTTTCTGGAGTTAATTCAAGTTGATTTTCATAAGCATAGATTGATTTATGTTCAGCTCCATGATATTGATATACTCTTTTTACATCTTTAGAGAAAGAGATCAACCATATGTAGAGAATAAAAAATATCAATCTTAAAACAGCTTCTAGTATATTAGAATACAGTTTATTATCAAAGAATAAAAAACTTCCAATGAGAGAAGGGAGTACAATAAATAAACCAATACCTAATCCCAAAGATACGATTGTAGTTAAAATTGCCTCTTTTTGTGTTATTTGCTCCCCCTCTTTTTCTTCAGCTTCATTAGCAGAGAAAGTAAGCTCTTTTACTCCTAAAACAAGGGCATCAAAAAGCATAACAGCACCTCTAATAAATGGAACTTCAGCAAGTTTTCCTTTTTTAGAAGATATTTTTGTTTTTTTATAAACTATCTCACCAGAGGGCTTTCTAACAGCAGTAGCAATACAAGAGGGGCTACGCATCATAACTCCTTCAATAACTGCTTGTCCTCCAATATTTATTCTATTATTCATATTATTTCCTTTCTAAAATTAAATTATACTTTTTAGTATAACAAAAGTTAAATCATCTGTTTGTTCAAAATCCTCTCTAAAGTTGTTAATCTCTTTTAAAATCTCTTCTCTTAACTTTTTAGGTGATTTATTTTTATTTTTAAATATAATATTTTGTAATCTTTCCAAACCAAACATCTCTTTATTTTTATTTTCAGCTTCAGTAATTCCATCAGTATATAGAACTACAATATCACCTTTTTCTAACTTGATCTCCCCTTGTTTATAGTTATAATTATTTAAGAAACCAATAGCTACACCCTTCACAGTATGAAGTTCAATCTTATCACTGCTAGCTTTATATACAACTAAAGGGTTATGACCAGCATTAGAGTAGTATAGAGTTCTTGTTTCTGGGTCATACTTGCTATGCATCATAGTTATAAACATATCCTCAGTAATATCAGAATATATAATCTTGTTTAATTCATTTAAGTTTTCATTAGGAGCAAAGTCATCAGTTAGAGTAAGGGTTTTTAAAACTGATCTTCCCAATGCCATAAGAAATGCAGCAGGAACTCCTTTTCCACTGACATCAGCTATAGTGATAGAGAAAATATTATTGTCTAAAACAGTGTAGTCATAGTAATCTCCACCAATCTCTTTAGCTGGTTCAAAGTATTGAGCTATCTCTAAACCAAAGATTTCATCAATATCTGCAGGTAAGATTTTTTTCTGAATTCGAGAAGCAACATCCAACTCGTTTGAAATTCTCTCTTTGATTAAAAGTTCAGAGTAGATTTTAGCATTGTTTATAGCAATTGCAACTTGTATAACAAGTGCTGAGATAGTTTCTTCATCTAGATCTATCATTTTAAGTTTATCCTCTATTACATATATAACACCTAATTGCTTATCTTTAACAACAAGAGGTGAGATTACAATCTCTTCATCTGGAGCTAAGATAAATCTCTTAGATAGATCAGAGTAGATAGCTTTATAATCTTTTAATGAGAAATTTTTAATATCATCTTCACAAAAATAAAGATTTTCCTTGAAATTACACTCACCCTTTGTTTTTTTATTAATTAGACCATTCTCTTCCCAAAGATAAAGGGAGATCCTTTTAGCTCCTGTAAGGACAAAATAAGCATCTAATATAGTGTTTATAATGTTATCTAAGTCCAAAACAGATAAAACAGCTCTGGAAATAGAGTTTAGATTGGATAAATTTTCTACCCTTTTTTCAAGTAATTGGTTACTATATTCTAACTGAGTAGATTTTTGAACTAATGAGTTATAAGTTTCCTCTAACTCTTTTCTATACTCTCTCAACTCTTCGATAGAGTTTTCAAGCTCTAAATCTTGCTTGATTACATTTTTAATTGTATCTTCATACTCTTCCTTAAGTATTTCTGGCACATTTTCTAGTTGCTTTTTATTTCTAATACTTGTGAGGATTGTCATCATATCTTCAGTCATATCTTCCTCTTTTTTCTTGAAATGATATAACAATAAACCAATAACAAGGATAAAAATAAAGTAGATCATTTCTCTATCCCCCATATTACATTTGATTTTTTAAAATCAATAGTTTTTCTTTCTCTTGTTTCTCTTTTCAAACTTGCTTTTTCAAGGATGCTATTAGGAACAAGTTTTATTTTAAAGTTTTGTATATCTTTTATTTTAAGATCTTGATACTCATCAAGGATAGGAATTAAATCTAAAGGATTTGTAATGTCTAAAATTTTTGTATTTATTTCAAAATCCTTTATATTTTTAACATTTCTGTTAGCAATAAATAGAAGCTTATTTGGGATAACAGAATCTTCAATCTCACCCTTCACTACATAAATTTTAGATTTTAGAAGATCTAAATTGTCAGGTAGAGAGTTACTGTTTAAAAATATAGGTAGACCTAATTCAGCCCCTTCAGCAAGGGTATCCACAGTAACCTCTATAGTCAGATTGTTTCCAAGAGCAAAAATAGTATTGGAGAATCTCTTTCTATTTTCAAAAACCTCATCTACAATTCTATCTTTATCCAGTTCAGTATAATTCTTATTTCCATTGTATAACTCAGGTTTTTTTAGATAATTATACCAATAAGCAATCTGTTTGTTGAGATATTTTTGTACACTTCCAGAGTTTTCAGGAGTATTTACTTTGATTTTATTATCAATAACCTCTCTCTCCTTGTCAGTAAGTGAGTAAGAGTGTTTGTAGAAAACTTTTTCGCTCTCTCTAACCTCTCTTAGCTGAAGATTGTGTAGATCTTTGTAAAGCTCTAATGGAATGATGAGATTTATATCTTTTTTATGAGCTAATATTTTAGAAGCTAATACATCAAGTTGGGTATAAAACCTATCTTTCTCATTAGGAGTATCAGGATAGAGAAGCCTGTAAAATGTAATATCATATTTATCAGGTATAATTTTTGCATTTTCAAATTGTACTATTTGACTTTTATCTTTTCTAGCTACTATGTTTCCACAACCTGTGAATATAAGTAACAGTACAACTAAGAGTAATGATGTTTTTTTCATTTTTTCCTCCAGATATTAATATTCACTTTTTCTTTTGATTTAAAGTTAATAAAAGTTCTTCAGCAATTTTTTTAGGGATAAATTTATTCAATGAATCTAGATCTGCTTGAGCAATCTTTTTAACAGAACCAAAATTTTTAAGTAGTAACTCTTTACGTTTAGGACCAATTCCTGCAATATCATCTAATTCAGAAGAGATAACTCTTTTACTTCTAAGTTTTCTATGATAAGTAATTCCAAATCTATGAGCTTCATCTCTAACTCTTTGAAAAATTTTTAAAGCTTCCCACTCCTTAGGAAAAGAAAAAGGGATAGGGTTACCATATTTATATATTTCTTCATCTCTTTTTGCCAAGCTTAATAGCTCAGCTATTCCATCTTTTCCAATCTCTCTAAAGACCTCTCCAGCTGCATTTATCTGACCAAGTCCTCCATCGATTAAAACGACATCAGGAAATTCATGTTCAGGGAGTTTACTATACCTTCTTGTAATAGCTTCTCTCATCATAGCAAAATCATCAGGAGTATCTTTACAAGTTATCTTGAATTTTCGATAATCTTTCTTAGAAGCCTTTCCTTCAACAGATACACTCATTGAAGCAACAGCATCTTTCCCTTGTATATTTGAGATATCAAAGCACTCAATTTTTCGAGGGTATCTTTTTAAAGAGAGTTCAGTATAGATTTTATATAGCCCCTCTTCAAGTACAGATTTTTTCCTAAAATAGTTTTCAATATCTTTATTAAGATTTAATTCAGCCATCTCTACTAACTCTTTTCTCCTACTTTTTATTTTTGGAAAATAGATATCAACAGTTTTATTTTTTTGTAGTTGTAAGAGATCTTTAATAAGTGATAGTTTAGTTTCTAGACTCTGTTGAAAAACAATATTTCTAGGAGTAGGGTGTTTAGAATAAAAAGAAGTAACAACACTCTCCTCTAAATTATCAGCTATCTTATTTTTTAAATCTATATTTGTTGAAATTTTACCAAGTATTTTCCCATCTCTCACATTTAATACACAGATAAAAAGGTGTTCTCCCTCTTTTTTTAAAACAAAAATATCCTCATCTATATCTTGACCATACTCAGTAACTTGGTTAGCTACAGCATTTTCAATCTCTTTTATCTGCTCTCTCAAAAGAATAGCTTCTTCAAAATTCATTTTTTCAGCAGCTATATCCATAGATGTTTTAAGAGTGCTAAGAACATCTCTCCCTTTTCCCTTTAAGAGATTTTTAGCTCTTTCAAGTTGATTATTATACTCTAAAAATATCTCTTTATATGTACATGGTGCTGGACACATCTTCATAAAATATTTTAAACAGGGACGAGGATAGGTTTTATTCATATCCCTATCACAATCTCTAATTTTAAAGATTCTAATCAATGTTTTTTTTAGATTCCATACTCCAAAAGGGTATGGGCCAAAATATGTTCCCGATTTTGTATCTAGAGATTTTGTGCTTCGAATTATTTTTATATTTGGAAAATTTTCCTTACTTATCTTAATATAGGGATAAGTTTTTTCATCTTTTAAAAGAATATTGTATTTAGGAAGATATTTTTTTATAAGATTATTTTCAAGGACAAGGGCATCTAATTCACTATTACAGATGATAAATTCAATAGCTTCAATATTTTTAACCAGTTCTTTTGTTTTTTCACTTTCATGCTCTCTGTTAAAATATGATGAAACTCTATTTTTTAAATTTTTAGCTTTTCCAACATAGATTACTTTATCATCTTTTTTCATTAGATAAACTCCTGGATTATTAGGAATATCTATCTTTTTTATATTGAATATCTTTACCAATTTCCTCTCTCTTTCTCTCTATGATTAACATATACATTTAAATTGTCAATTTCAGAGAGCTCTTTATATATAAGTTCTGCAAAAGTAACTGAACGGTGTTTTCCTCCACTACAACCTATACCAATAGTTAGGTGCTTTTTCCCTTCTCTAATGTAATGTGGGATTAAAAAATCAAACATATCCATTAATTTTGTATAAAACTCTTGAGAAAGTTCAAAACTCATAACATAATCAGAAACCTCTTTATCCAAACCACTTTTCGATTTGAGTTCATTTATGTAGTAGGGATTTGGAAGAAATCTTACATCAAAAACTAAATCTACATCAATGGGAATACCATACTTAAATCCAAAAGATTGAACATGTACATTTATATCTTTTATATCCACATCCAAACCAAGAAGAGTTTTTAACTTTTGAGTTAATTCCTTTGGCTTATCAAAACTAGTATCTATAATACCAGTAGCTAACTCTTTTATTTCAGCCATTGTTTTTCTCTCAGTTCTTATACTTTGGAGAAGAGTTGTCTCAGTAACAGGATGTTTTCTTCTAGTCAAATTATACCTATTCAAAATGACCTCTTTAGAAGCTTCTAAAAATATGATAGAGTATATTATATCAGGAGTATTTTTAAGTTTATCTAAAAAGTTTGTAAACTCCTCTATCTCTCTAAAAGAACGAATATCCATTCCTAAAGCAATATTTTCAATTGATGATGAGATAAAAGAAAAACCAATTTCACAAGGTAAATTATCAACAGTATAATACCCTAAATCTTCTAATACATTTAAAGCTGTTGTTTTTCCACTTCCACTTAAACCAGTTACAATTACTATTTTTTTCTTTGTCATTATTTCACCTTAATCCTTCTATTCTATATTATATCATATTTTCTTCATCTTTTACTAGAAAATTAACTAAGTTTTTACATTGTACTCAATTAAGGAAAGTAGTGTTGATAGGAATGGAGAGAGTAACTTTTGTACCTTTTCCTATTTCACTCTCTATTGAAATATCAATTTTTAATAGAGTACAATTTTTTTTTACAATGGAAAGCCCCAAGCCATGACTACCCAATTTTCTACTTCTACTCTTATCCACTCTAAAAAATTTATCATAAATATGTTCAAGATCTTCATTTGAGATTCCAATACCATTGTCTACTATCTCTATTTTTAATATTTTATCTAATTCAGCTTTTATATTGATGGCTTTTCCAGAACCATATTTTATAGCATTTTCAACAAGATTAAAGAGTAACTGTTTAAATAAATATTTATCAGAATAGATGAAAAAGCTTTGTGAGAAGATGTTGATGATCTGTTCAGGATAGATCACTTTAAAATGTTGCTTAATCTCTTCGAATAGCATTAAAATATCTATCTCATTAATTTCAAGGCTATTACTATCATTTTTAGCTAAAAATAGGAGCTTTGTAACAAGATTTGCCATATTATTAGTTTCTTCATAGATAGCTGTTAGACTCTCATCTACTAAATCTTTTCTTTCAAATCCCCATCTTTTAATCATATTTACATAACTATTGATGATAAAAATAGGAGTTTTAAGTTCATGTGAAGCATTGTTAACAAAATCAATTTGAGCTTCAGTTTGCTCCTTTAATCTTTCTAACATTTGATTGTATGAGTTTGTAATATTGTCAAACTCAATAAATTTATTTTTTGATTTAATATTTTTGTTTAAATTGACTAAATTTATCTTATTTGTAATATCTTGTAATCTGGTTAAAGAATTGGTAAAATCTCTATAAAATTTTTTTGAGATAACAATGCTTAAAAAAGTAGTTATACTTATTAAGATGATTGATATTCTAAAAATTCTAAGTAAGATTCTTTTTTCTTGAGAGAGTTTTTTTATAATCAAAATCTGTATTGGTTCTTGGTTAGGAATTTTAAACTCTCTATTTAAATATTGAAAATCAGGGAGATTAAAAAGAAAAAATTTACTGATATTGATCTCAAGATTACCATTTATATCTCTTCGAGTAAAAAATTTCTTTCTCTGTACTTGATCAGAAAATTTGCTATCTTCTAATTTGGCTAATATATTATCAATATAATCTAATGTATAGACATTATTATTATGTTTAAATATGACAAAAGTATTTGGCATTTTAGGGCATTCCTCTAAAGCCCCGTAAAAAAGTTCGTTCCAACTTTTTCCAAGAGACAATTTTTTTTCAAATTCACCTACTTCATACCTAATAAAACTATCAATGGAGAGTATATCTGTATCAGTATCCTTAATAATGTATGAGATGAAGAAATAGAGTAGTCCAATATATGAGATAAAAAAGATAGATATTATAAAAAAATAACTTTTGTACAGCTTTTTAGATATTTTTTTCAATTAGATACCTCCAATTTCAGATTTTAAAATATATCCAAACCCTCGAACAGTTTCAATATAATTTTTTTTCATTTTTTTACGTAGGGTATTGATATAGACATCTACTATTTTATCATCACCTTCATAATCAAATCCCCAGATATTTTCTAAGATCTTTTCTCTAGAGAGAACTAGTTCCCGATTTATTAGAAAATATTCAAGTAGAGCAAATTCACGTTTAGTAATACTGATCTCTTGGCTATCTATATAGAATTTTTTTTGTTGTAGATCTAACTTTAAATTCTTATAAATTAAAAAATCTTTGGACTTATAGTTACTTTTGTTTCTAAATGCTACTCTCATTCTTGCAAAAAGTTCATCAATATTAAAAGGTTTAGTTATGTAATCATCAGCTCCCATATCTAAAAGTTCAATCTTGTTTTTTATCTGATCTTTTGCAGTAATTACAATTATTGGAATTTCAGACATAGATCTAATCTTTTTACAGACCTCTTCTCCTGAAAGTTTTGGCAACATTAAATCCAATAGTATGAGATCATATTTATTAGAGTTAAATTTATCAATTCCATCATCTCCATCAATAGCAGTATCTACTCTATAACCTTCATGTGTTAGCTCTAACTGTAAGATTCTTCTTATTTTTTCATCATCTTCTATAATTAAAATATTTTTCAAAATCCCACCTCTAATTAATTTCTTATTCCTATTATAACACCTAAAAATTAAAATTTAGTAAATAAAAAAAATATTTTTTTTAAATACAAAGTTAAGAGTAGAAAAAATCTAGATTCAAAAAATAAAAAAATTTTTCTTTACCATTTTTTTACTTTTGTTTATTAAAATCAAAATATCAAAATTAGCAGGAGGAAAGATACAATGAAACGTATTTCAGTAGTAGCCCCAGTGTATAACGAGAGAGAAAATATCTCAAATTTCATAAATAAAGTTGGGGCAAGTTTAAAAAAATGTGCACTATCTTATGAGATTATTCTTGTAGATGATGGAAGTACAGATGGAAGTTATGAGGTATTAGAGGAGGAAGCTAAAAAAGATGGACATGTAAGAGTTTATCATTTTACTTGTAATAATGGACAAACAGCAGCATTAGATGCAGGTTTTAAAAAAGTAACAGGAGATGTTGTTATTATGATGGACTCAGATTTACAAACTAATCCAGAAGATATCCATTTACTATTACCATATTTACAAGATTATGATATGGTGAATGGGAAAAGAGAGACTAGAGAAGATGGATTAAAAAGAAAAATTTCTTCTGTTGTTGGAAATGGAGTTAGAAATTTTATAACTGAAGATAATATTATAGATACTGGCTGTCCATTGAAAGTTTTTAAAAAAGAGGTGGTAGAGAGTTTTTACCTATATGAAGGAATGCATAGATTCTTGCCAACATTAGCTAAGATGAATGGTTATCGAGTAATTGAAGTTCCAGTAAGACACTATGATAGAGAGTTTGGAGTATCAAAATATGGAGTTTTTAATCGATTGTTCAAGGGGTTAAAAGATGTATTTGCAGTGAGATGGATGAAAAAAAGAGCCTTGAGATATGAGTTTAAAGAGAGGAGAGAAGAGTGTTCAAATTAGATTTTTTTATGTTAATAGGGCTGTTAGGACAGATATTTTTTTCAATACGTTTCTTGGTTCAGTGGTTGGCAAGTGAAAAAGCTAAAAAAAGTGTTATTCCCTTTTCCTTTTGGATATTTAGTTTACTTGGAAGTTTGAATTTATTAATTTATGCTATTTATAGGAAAGATCCAATATTCATACTGGGACAGTTGCCTAATCTTTTAATCTACTCAAGAAATATATGGTTGATCAGAAAAAGAGGTAAAAATGAGTGAGAAAAGAAATATATTTTATCTACTTTTATTGGCTCTTGTGGTTTTCAGGAGTAATATTTGGGGAAGATCAGCAGATATAAGAGTAGGAGGAAAGAGAATAAATGATTTAGGTAAAAGTATAAAGTTATCTGAGGAATTTATCTTACTTGGAAAATTAGAAAAAATTTAAATAAAGATTATAAGATAGAACTAGAAAAAACATATATAAAAAATAAAGATGAGTTGGTAAAGTTGTATTATTTAAAAAAGAAGGAGAGTAAAATATGAAAATAGTAGTAACAGGAGGAGCAGGATTTATAGGATCACATCTATGTGAACAACTTTTAAAAAAAGAGCACAGAGTAGTCGTAATTGATAATTTTGATGAATTTTATTCTTATGAGATAAAATTAAAAAATATTCTTGAATGTACAAAAAATATAGAAAAATTACCACTAATAAAAGAGTTTTTAAAAAATTATCTTTCAAAAGATCAAATTATAAGAGAGATCTCATACTTAGTAGAGAGTAAAAATTATAAGCTATATTATGAGGATATTAGAAATTTATCAAAAATAGAAGAGATTTTTAAAGATGAGGCTCCAGAGCTGATAATAAACTTGGCTGGATTAGCAGGAGTAAGACCTTCATTGGAGTGTCCATTAGAGTATGAGGAAGTGAATATAAGAGGATATATGAATCTTTTGGAGATGTGTAAAAAATATGGTGTAGGTAAATTTATACAAGCATCTTCCTCATCAGTTTATGGAAATAATAAAAAAGTTCCATTTTCAGAGCTAGACAGTGTAGATTATCCAATATCACCATATGCAACTACTAAAAGATCTTGTGAATTAATAGGATATACTTATCATAAACTGTATTCAATGGATATGCTACAATTGAGATTTTTTACTGTATATGGAGAGAGACAGAGACCAGACTTAGCTATTTATAAGTTTACAAGACAGATCTTAAATGGTGAGAAAGTGACAATGTATGGAGATGGTAAGGCATATAGAGATTATACTTATGTAGGGGACATAGTTGATGGAGTAGAGAGAGGAATTGATTATTTACTTGAGAATGAAGATGTTTATGAGATCTTAAATATAGGAAATTTTAATACTATCTCATTGAAAGAGATGATAGAGGTAATAGAGAAAGAACTTAATATAAAAGGAGAGATAGTATCACTTCCAATGCAACCTGGAGATGTTACAAGAACTTTTGCAGATATATCAAAAACAGAGAAATTAATAGGTTATAAGCCTAAAATGGAGTTTAGAGAGGGAATAAGAAGATTTATATCTTGGTATAAAAAGGAGAATGAAATGTAGTATGAAGATAAGTATAATTGGAACAGGATATGTTGGTTTAGTTCAAGGGGTTACTCTTGCTAATTTTGGAGCAAATGTAATCTGTATGGATGTGAATAAAGAGAGAATTGAAAAGTTACAAGAGGGGAGTATTCCTATTTTTGAACCAGGTTTAGAAGAGTTATTAAAGAAAAATCAAGAGGCTAAAAGAATTGAGTTTATAACAGAGTTAAAATATGCTGTGGAAAATTCAGAAGTTATTTTTATAGCTGTTGGAACACCACCTGCTTCAGATGGTTCAGCAGATATTCACTATATCCTAGATGTTGCCAAAAGTATAGGAGAATATATCAATGAGTATAAAGTTATAGTGAACAAGTCTACTGTTCCAGTTGGTACGGCTAAGTTAGTAAAAGAGTGTATAAATCAGGAATTGTTAAAAAGATCTGTAGAAATGGAGTTTGATATTGTATCTAACCCAGAGTTTTTAAGAGAGGGAAAAGCGGTGTTAGATTGTCAAAAACCTGATAGAATAGTTATAGGGTATGAAAGTGAAAAGGCTAAGGAGATAATGAAAAAAGTCTATGATGTGTTATTTATAAATGCAACTCCATTTATATTTACTAATATAGAGACAGCTGAGATGATAAAGTATGCTTCAAATGCCTTTTTAGCTGTAAAAATATCATATATTAATGAGATTGCCTTGTTGGCAGAGAAAGTTGGAGCAAATACTCAGGAGATTGCAAGAGCTATGGGAATGGATGGAAGAATATCTCCTAAATTTTTACACTGTGGGGCTGGATATGGAGGATCTTGTTTTCCTAAGGATACAAAAGCCATAGTTGATATGGCAAATAAGTATGAAGAGGATATGTATATTATAAGGGCAGCAATCGCAGCTAATGAAAAACAGAAAAGAAAGATAACAGAAAAAATTATTGAAAAGATGAGTGGAGTGTCAAATAAAATAATAGGTGTCTTAGGACTTTCATTTAAACCTGATACAGATGATATGAGAGAGGCACCAAGCTTGGATATAATTAGAGGATTAGTAAGAGCAGGAGCAAAGATTCATGCATATTGTCCAGAAGGGATAAAAGAAGCAAGATGGAGATTGAAAGATATAGAGAAAGATATAATTTACTGTGCAGATGAGTATTCAACAGCTAATGGTGTAGATGCTATGGTGTTGATAACAGAATGGAATCAATTCAGAGGAATGAATTTGAAAAAAATAAGAGAGAGAATGAGTGACAACTACTATTTCGATCTGAGAAATGTGTATATAAAAGATGGAAATATTAGAAAAGATTTCAAATACTTTCCAGTTGGGCAAAATTAGATAGGGTGTTTATATGAAAATAAGATTGAAAAATTATTTTTATATGTTAGGAATACATATTTTTATAGGAATACCACTAGCATATTTAAGATTTCCAGATGCTAGAAATGAGTTAAAGTATTTTATAATCGTAAAGAGTATGATAGAGGAAAAAAGTTTGTTTGTATTAAAATACTTTTCACAGCTCTATCCAGATAAACCACCACTATATTTTTGGCTCTTGAGAGTTGGAAGATTTTTAAGTGAGGAGAAATTTACTTTCATAGCTATAGTATTGGGTTCATTGATACCAGCTATGATATTTACTCTACTTTTCTATAAATTTTTAAAAAAGTTTATAGAGGAGAAAAGAGCTTTTGAAATATCAATATTTTTGTGTACATTGCCATATTTTATGGGTGTTTCAGTTTTTATCAGAATGGATATGCTAATGAATCTATTTATTTTTAGTAGTTTATACCTTTTCTTTAGTTTTTACTATTTTGAGACTTCTATAAGAGGAGATAGATTAATCTTATTTTATACATCAATATTTTTGGCTATATTTACAAAGGGTATAGTGGGAATAGCTATCCCAATAATAACAATATTATTTTTTTTAGTAGCTGAAAAGAATATAGAATTTTTAAAAAAAATTAAATTTATCAGGGGAATATCTCTTATTTTTAGTTTAGTTGGAATCTGGTTTTATTTAATATATAGATCTTCACAGGGATTTGAATATATATCACTGCTACTTGGACAAGAAACAGTTGGAAGAATAGTAAATTCTAAAGCACATAGTAGAGGAATATGTTACTATTTAATACAGCTACCACTAATATTTTCACCTTATATATTTATGATTTTAGGTGTATTTATCTATTATTTAAAGAGGTTAAAAAGATTTAAAGAGTGGGAAAGATTAGAAAAAATAGGATTTAGTTATCTCTTTCCAAGCTTTGTAATGCTTTCATTAGCCAGTGGAAAATTAGCTATATATCTATTACCTCTGTTCCCAGGAGTTGTAATATTGATGTATTATATTTTGAAATATAAGGAGAAAGATAGATTGCTCAATCTTCTATATGAAGTAACAATTAGAATAAACTTTCCTTCATATTTTTTAATAAAATATAGAAAAAATAGTGGAATATTTGAGATATTTGCAATATCTAATATTTGTATTTTAATATTGCTGTTGGGAGGATTGAACTATTATAATCAAAATTATACATTGGAGCCGTTTGTCCAATTGATAGATAAAATACCTGATAAAGTGGAAGCATATAGATTTGATGATTATAGAAATTTTGAGTGTTTTACTAGCTATAAGATAGATAATTATGAAGATATTAAAGAGATATCTAAAGGATATTTTATAGTTAAAAATAAATATAAGTATGAGATAGAAAAGATGCACTCTCAATTGATATATGAGAATAGAGAGTATTCTCTATATAGTATAGGTGAGGTAAGTAAATAATAAAAATAGAGAGATAACTAATAGTTTTCTCTCTATTTTTTATCAGTGTGTTAGGTGTGTCAATGGCATTAAAATTATACCAACAAAAGTAGATATTAGAGCTATCTTTATATATCCATACTGTCTAGAACTAAGGATTAACTCCTCAATAGCAATATACAACATTATCCCAGATATTAGTGCAAAAATAGCACCTAAAGAGAATTCATTTATATATGGACGTAGAACTAGATAGATGTAACTAGGTCAGCAATTCAGATTTTTGTTAAGGCTGTATCTTTAAATAGTCTAAACTCTTTGTAGAAGTATAACAGGATCAATAACAGTATTTTTTCCTTTATAAAAAACGAAAGAGAAACAATTTATATAAGTAAAATTTTCCCTTTCATTTTCTCTATTTTAAAAGAAAGTCTGACTTTCCTCCTCTTTTTTCTAAAAGCTTAATATCTCCAATTATCATATTTTTATCCACAGCTTTACACATATCATAGATAGTTAGAGCAGTTATGGAAACAGCAGTCAAAGCTTCCATCTCAACTCCTGTTTTACCTGTAGTTTTTATAGTGGCTTCAATCCATACTCTATCATCTGTTATTTCAAAGGAGATATCAGCTCCTGTAAGTAATATATTATGACACATTGGAATAAGATCCCAAGTTTTTTTTGCTCCACAGATACCACTAACTTGAGCAACAGAGAGTACATCACCTTTTTTCATCTTTTTATCTAAAATCATCTGAATAGTTTCAGGCTTCATTTTTATATAGCCACGAGCAACAGCTTTTCTTTGAGTTTCATTCTTTTCACTTACATCTACCATTTTAGCATGCCCATTTTCATTAAAATGAGTAAAGTCCATATTTAACACTACCTTCCGAATGAGCAATTAGGATAGTGGCAAATCTTACAACTTTGACAAAGTCCACCAACTCCATAACTCATAATATCTTTTTTTGTTAATTTTTCTCCAGTCATAACTCTTGAAAGAACTAAATCAAAGATGGTTCTTTTAGCAAACATAACACAACCAGGTAATCCCATCATAGGAGTATCATTTAGGTATGATAACAAGAACATAGCACCTGGAAGAACAGGAGAACCGTAAGTAACAAGCTCTCCTCCCATCTCTATAATAGCAGATGGTGTTAGATCATCAGGATCAACAGACATTCCACCTGTAAATACTAGAAGATCTGCTCCAGCTGTTAAAAGTTTATGAGCAGCAGACTTAATCAATTCCTTATCATCAGGACAGATCTCTTGTCCAACTATATTGCAATTATATTGAGCAAACTTATCTTTTATGACTTTTCCAAATTTATCTTCAATTCTACCATAGAAAACTTCATTTCCTGTAGTTATAATACCAATATTATATCTTCTATAGGGAGCTATTTTGAGTAGTGGAGAGTGTATAATATCTTTAGCTTTCTCCATTTTAGATTTGTCAATAACTAATGGAATAACCCTTGAACCACCTACTAAGTCACCAGATTTAACAGGATAGTTATTTGGAAGAGTTGCAAAAGAGATCTCGCCAAGCATATTTAATTCTAAAAGTTTTTCAGTATCAACTTTTAAAATTCCATCACAGTTAGCTCTAAAGTTTATCTTTCCCTCTTTTATCTCATCATCAGTTTTTATATTCTCTCCTCTTCCTAACTCTCCTAAAATAAGAGCGGCTTCATTTTCATGCAATCCAGTATCACCTAGTTCAAAAACAAAGATATGATCTTTTCCCAAACTTAACAGTTTAGGAATATCTTCTTCTTTGATTATATGTCCTTTTTTAAAAGCTCTTCCTTTAAATTCACCAGGAAGAATTTGAGTTATATCATGTTGAAGGACACAACCAACAGAATCAACAGTTTTAATTTTTTTCATATATTTTCCCTTTCTTTTAAAAATAAGTAGTTATAAAGTAACATCACTAAAAAGCTGATAATCAATATTACAATCAATAGGAAATTAGCTGTAAAACGATCGCCACTTTCAGAGGCTGAATAAATTGCCATAGATATAGTTTGAGTTTTGTTAGGAATGTTTCCAGCAAGCATGAGTGTAGCTCCAAACTCTCCCATAGCTCTTCCAAATGATAAAACCATACCAGCAAAAATGTTTCTCTTAATAAGAGGGATCGTAATTAATCTTAATATCTGAAATTCTGATGCTCCAGCTTCTCTTGCTGACTCAAAATATATTGGATTTAAACTAGCTATTCCAGTCTTTATTGAGTTATACATAAGTGGAAGTGAAACAATAAAAGTTGTAATAATTCCAGCCCACCAAGAGAATAGAACTACAACATTAAAGTATTCAAAGAGTAGTTTTCCAATAATACCTCTTCTCCCTAAAATCAAAATGAGAATATACCCAAGTACTGTAGGTGAGATAAAGAGAGAGGTATTTATAAAAAATTCTAAAATCGGTTTAATACGAATATTATTATTTAATATCCAAACTAAAAAGATAGAAAAAAAAGCTACTAGAACAGTAGAAATTGATGCTATCTTTAAAGTTAAAATTATTATATTCAAATATATCATTTCAATACCTAGATTACTCAACTAATTCAAAATTATATTTTTCATATATTTTTTTAGCAAATTCAGAGTTTAAAAAGTTATAGAATTTTACTACATCAGTGTTGGCTCTGTCCTTTATAATTCCATAGCTGTATATGATAGGAGAGTGTAATTCCTCTGGAATTATGAAAACAATATCACTATTTTTTAACATAGTAACATCTGTTTTGTATATGAAAGAAAAATCAACTTCATATAGATCTACGTATTGAGCAGCACTTCTAACATCCTTTGTAAAAACAAGATCTTTGTGAATTTCATCCCAAAGTTTACTCTTAGTAAGTACTTCTTTAGCATATCTTCCTGCTGGGACAGTTTCAGGAATACCAATAGCTGTCTTGTATCCTAATAACTTATCTAGAGATTGTATCTGAGTTCTACCAGCAATAACTAATCTGTTTTTTAACATATTTTTTTGATAATCTTTTTCAACAAATCCTTTTTCAGACAGATCAGTTAAATCTTTTTGGGAAGCAAAGAAAACTAAATCCACAGGAGCTCCAGCTATTATCTGATTTTTTAATGCACCAGAACCACCTAAATTGACATTAATTTTTATCTTTTTATTTTCCTTGTTAAATTTATCACTTAACTCTTCAATTACTTCTTTAAGACTAGCAGCACAACTAATAGTGATCTCACTAGCAAAAGAGCTTATAGAGAATAAAATAAGCATTAACAATGCTCCAACTAAATTTTTTTTCATTTGACCACCTCATATTTTATAAATTATCCAACTTTAATGATAACAAATTTATCAAAAAATAGCAAGTTTAATTATCTATATGATATAATTAAAATAAAAAGGAGGGATCAAATGTTTAGAGTAGCAATAGTTTGTATGAGTGATAAGGGAAGTAATGGAGAAAGAGAGGACCTTTCTAGTCAAGTAATAGAGAGAATAGTTGTAGAGAATGGATATAAAGTTGTAAGAAAGATATTGATACCAGATGAATTTAGTATGATAGTGGAGAGTTTAAAAGAGATTTGTGATAAGAATATTGCTGATCTAATTTTAACAACAGGGGGAACAGGATTCTCTAAAAGAGATGTAACACCAGAGGCAACAGAAGAGGTTATTGAAAAGAGAGTTCCAGGAATACCAGAGGCTATTAGAAATTACTCTTTAACAATAACAAAGAGAGCTATGCTATCTAGAGCCACTGCTGGTATAAGAAAAGATACTCTTATAATAAATATGCCAGGAAGTCCAAAAGCTGTAGATGAGTCACTTAGTTATATAATTTCAGAATTAAAGCATGGATTAGAAATAATGGCAGGATCAGCAAAAAATTGTGCTAGATAAAAAAGAGCAAGTTAGTTAACTTACTCTTTTATCCTTAGTCTCTAAGAGCTAAAGGCATTAATATGTATATATAATCATCATTATCTATCTCTTTAATCTCAAACATTGATGAAGCATTATTTCCACCAATAATGATATTGTTAGAAACATTATCTATATATTCAGCTAAAAATTTACAGTTTAAAGAGGCTTTAAAATCGTCACCATCTTTAAGCATACTAACTTTTTGATTGATCTTAGCTCTACCAGAAAAAGCATTGATAACCATTGTTTTTCCAGTGAAGTTAAAAATAGCTCCAAATTTTGCATCTAAACTTGTTTTAGCAACTGTAATAACCCTTTTTAAAGCACTTCTAAGTTCATCACGGCTGAACTCCATTTTTTTTTCAAAAGCTGAAATTCTAAGAATTGTTTTGAAATCAGGATATTGAAGCCCAATTGTTTTACTACTGAAGTATGAGTTTTCCCAAGTTACAATAAGAGTGTCATTATTGTAACCCAAAGTTATCTCTCTGTCATAGTCTTTAAGTAATTTACAAAGAGTATTAACTGTTTCCATAGGAATAGAGATCTCTCTTGTATTTAAACACTCAATTTTTTCTCTTAAAAAAAGTAATCTATATGAGTCAGTAGAAACCAAATTTAATTCATCTTTCTTAAATACAGCCCTAACACAATTAATTTGAATATTTTCTTGTGATTGTGTTGCTGCAAATTTTGATTTATCAAGAAGTTTTACAAAATGAGAACCACTAATAGAGAGTAAATTTTGAGGTTCTAGCTCAATAATATTTGGATATGCTCCCCCTTCAAGTACTGAAAATTCTGCTTGATGAACAGTAACAAATCCATTTGCAGAAGAGAAGTCCACTCTTTCTTCATCTAAAAGCTTAATATACTCTAATAAAAGAAATGGTTTTATAATAACCTCTCCCTCTTCTTCAACATCAATTTTTATTTTTCTAATATGTTCTATTTCAAGATTAGTTCCTACAAAAACAACACCATCTTGAGTAGCTGATATTTTAAGACCAGATACAATAGGCTTTATAGGATTATCTTTTAAAATATTTGTATATTCAGATAAAACAGAAATTAATTTTTCTCTTTCAATAGAAAATTTCATTTTTTCCTCCAATATTATTAATCAGCAATTAAGATTTCTTGCCAATATTTATTTTGTAAGTCAAGAGTAGAATGGATATCTCTTAAAACTTGAACATTTTTTAAATCTGATATCTCAAATAAAGGTTTTACAGTCATAAGCTCTCTTGCTGGTGTATTAACTGATGGTGTTTCAAGTAGATCAGCAAATTGAGCAGCAATCTCAGGTCTCAATGTGAACTCTAAGAATTTGTAAGCAGCATCTTTATGTGGGGCAGAGTTCAATAGAACAAATGAGTCAACATAAGCAGTTCCACCTTTTTCAGGAATAACAAGTTCTACATTAGTTCTCTCATTTTCATCTAACTCTTTGAAAATATTATCAGGATATCCTTGAACTACCCAGAAATCACCACTAGCAAAACCTTTTCCAAAAGATTCAGCATCAAATTTTGCAATATTTTTTTTCCAAGATTTAACAAGATTAGCTGCTTGAGCTATAGCTTGTTCATCCTCTGTAGTTTGAGGATAATTTAACATACCAAGTGCAGAAGTCATAACCTCTCTCATATCATCAAGTAGAGTCATTCTTCCTTTTAGATTAGACATCTCATAGATAGAGTAATCTCTAGGAAACTCAGGAACATATTTTTTATTTACAGCTATGATAGTAGCTCCAATAAGGTATGGAACCTCATAGTTATTCTCTGGGTCAAAATGGTGTAATTTTTCTAAAACTAATGGATCTAAATTAGAATAGCTAGGTAATAAATTTTTATCTAATTTCTCAAGCATTCCCTCTTTCATCATAATTTCTACATAGTCAGCAGAAGGCATAACAATATCATACCCATTTCCACCAGCTTTTAATTTAGTAAACATCTCTTCATTAGAAGAGTAGATATCTTCTACTACTTTTATACCAGTCTCTTTTTCAAAAGCTTCATATATACTCTGTGGTATGGTATTAGCCCAACCATAGATATATAGAGTATTTTCATTACTTACTTTTTTTCCTTCACATCCTATAAAAGCTAAAGCAAGAGTTAAAGTTGCTAATAATTTTTTCATTTATCAACCTCCTAAAATTAATTGTCTACAGCATATTCTAATATGAAAAATAAGTTAAGTCAATTATTTCTTCTTTTTGATAATCTCTTTTAACTCCATTAATATTACTTTAAAATCATTTTCAAAGGTAGTATGTTTACTTTTTGTTTTTTCAATCAATTTATTGAAGTATATGAAAGATTTAAATATAGAGAAGATGGCATTATCAAAAATAACACCATGATTACTAGCTACTTTAAATAGTTTCATAAATTTTATAATATATCCATTAGATTGAATTAAATCAGTTGAAAAACTATCTTTAAGATTGATTACTAATTTATCAATTATCTCTTTTGAAAGCTTCTCTTGTGACATATTGCTAAAACAGTGAGCCAATCTTTCAAAATCTTCCTCTGTAATAGCCTCTAAGATAGTAAGGAGATTTGTTCTCAATTCAGGGATTAAAATTGAGATAGCATTACAATCTATGAAGTATATTTTTTTCTCGTCATTCATTATAAGGTTTCCAGAGTGTAAATTATTGTAAAAAACTCCTACCTTTAACATAAAAAACAATTGAATTTTGATAAGATCAAGGACATCTTTATACTGTAATTGTTTACAGTGAAGAAGATCATAGAAGTAATCTCCATAGATAAACTCGCTAACTACTATGTTATTTGAAGAGAGATATGAGTATATTTTTGGGAAACGTACTCTTTTTAAAAAACTAAATTTTTTATACTGTGAAAGGTACTCTTCAATATTTTTAGTAAATCTAATCTCATTTATTAAATTAAACTTTTCAAAACTGTGTTTCTCTAAATCTTTCAAAATCTTATTAACTTTGTATTTTTTATCCAACCAAGGCATAAAAAAATTGTAGAATTTCAGTGAGTTTTCCAATTTTAATAGAGCTTTGAAATAATTATTTTTTGTTACAGGATTAACGGCTTTTATAGAGATTTCAACACCACTCTTAAGACAACCTTTAAAAAAATAGTTTATATCTGAATAGGAATAGGGATAGTTATCATAGTATTCCATCAATGAAAATATTGGATCATGTTTTTTTATAAGTTGTAAAAGATGTTTTTCTGATTTTTCAAGAGCAGGGGTTTGAAATTGAGAGAGAAATAGACACTGTTCAATCTCAAGAAGATCAAATCTTGTTGAGTATTCCTCTGCTATTCTAAGTCCTACCCGTCCTAAATTAACAACACAGGATAAATTTTCCACTTTACCTGAATTTAGAGCTTTCATAAATTTTATAAATTTAAATGATAACATTATAGTATCTCCTCCATAATAACACAAGTATTCGATTAAATTATAGTACAAATTTTAAAATATGTAAATGATAAGGTTTTTATGATATAATAAATGTAGAAATAAAACTTGGAGGATATTGTGGAATATATAAATAGTTTAGATAATAATACAGTAAAAAAAATAAAAAAATTGAAGCAGAGAAAGTATAGAGAATTAAATGGAGAATTTATAGCAGAGGGAAGAAAATTCTTAGATTTTTCATATGAGCCAAATCTAATTGTATTAAAAGAAGGGATTGGAAATGAGGAAAATATTGTTTCTAAACTTGATAAATTTAAATGTAGAAAATTAATAGTAGGAGATAAAATCTTTAAAGAGTTGACATCACAAGAAAATTCACAGGGGGTAATTCTAATTTATCCATATTGTGAAAGTAGTTTGGAAAAATTAGAAGATAATGTAATAATCTTAAATAATATACAAGATCCTGGAAATTTAGGAACTATAATAAGAGTTGGAGATGCAGCAGGGTTTAAAGATATAATTTTGACAAGGGGAAGTGTAGATGTATACAATGAAAAATCTGTAAGAAGTAGTATGGGTTCTATATTTAATATGAATATTGTATACATGGAAGAGATTGAGCTTCTAAAACTATTAAAAGAGAGAGGATATAAGTTACATGTGACAGCTTTGGAAAAAAATTCTATAGAGTATACACAGATGAAATTAGAGAAGAAAAATGCTGTTGTTTTTGGAAATGAGGGAAATGGTGTTTCTAAAGAGATATTAGAGTCAGCTGATGAAACTGTAATTATTCCAATCTTTGGAAGTGCAGAGTCTTTGAATGTGGCTATGGCATCTGGAATTATACTTTATAAAGTGAGAGAGCTAGTAAAAAGATAGAGGGAAGATATGAAGAAATTTGAAGAGTTAGAGAGTAGAGAGATTTTTAGAAATGAGCATATGCAGGTTTATTCAAAAAAATTGAGACTTCCAAATGAAAAAGTTGTAGACTGGACTTTTACAGGGAAAAGAGATGCTGTTGGAGTGGTAGCAGTGTTTGAAGACAATTCAATACTCTTGGTAAAACAGTATAGACCTGCTGTTAAAATTGAGACTTTAGAGATACCAGCAGGGCTTTTAGAAAGAGGGGAGTGTCCTATGGAAGCTGCACTTAGAGAGCTAGAGGAGGAGACTGGGTATAGAGCTACAAAGATTGAGAAGGTTTGTGAATATTTTTTAAGTCCAGGGATATCTGATGGAAAGTTTTATCTTTATTATGCTGAAAATTTAATAAAAACAGAGCAACATCTTGATGAAGATGAATTTGTAGAGGTAGAGAGAAGAGAGTTAAAAGATTTGAGCTTTGGGCAATTATCTGATGGAAAAAGTATAATAGGAGTGGAGTTTGCTAAGAGAAAAAGAGGAATATTATGAAAAGAGGAGCTTATTTTTTTCTTTTAATATTGTTATTAACAGGTTGTACTTCAACTAGAATAGATAGAGATGAGAAAATTTCAAAATATTTTACAATGGGGGAAGCAATTCATAGTTCAATAGCTAAAGAGAAGAGGATAAAAAATATACCTAATTGGGAGGAAAGAACCAATATAAGATATACAGCTAAAAGACTAGATGAAGTGAGAAAAATATTGGGACGTCCTGTTATTGTTACAAGTTGGTATAGAGGGGAGAGATTAAATAGAGCAGTGAGAGGGTCGTCAACTTCAATGCACAGGAAAGGAATGGCTGTAGATATTCTTTTAAAAAAGGGAAAGTTGGGAAGAAAAGAGTTTGAAAAAATAAGAAAAAAATTAAAAAGTTTTGACCAATTAATTTACTATCCTAGAAGAGGGCATCTTCATGTAGGATTTAAAAAGGATAAGACTCAAGAAAGAAAACAAGTGATGATTAGATAGGAGTTCAAATGACAAAAAAAATAGAGCGTATTTTAAATCAAGAGAAGTTTTCAAAATTTGATTTAATTCAATTGATGAAGATTGAGGATAAAGAGGATTTGGAATTACTTTTTAAAAAGGCTTATGAAATAAAGAGTAAGTATGTAGGAAGAAAAGTTTACTATAGAGGACTTATTGAGATAAGCAATAGATGTATAAAAAATTGTAACTATTGTGGAATAAGGCGTGACAATAAGAAGGTAGAAAGATTTTCTATGTCAAAAGATGAGATTATGAAATCTGTAAAATGGATATATGAAAATAATTACGCCTCTCTTGCATTGCAATCTGGAGAGAGACAGGATAAGGAGTTTGTAGAGTTTATAGAGGATTTGATAAAAGAGATAAAAGCTCTTTCTAATGGAAAGCTGGGAATAACTCTTTCGTTGGGAGAACAGAGTAAAGAGACTTATCAAAGATGGTTTGATGCTGGAGCACATAGATATCTATTAAGAATAGAATCTACTAACTTAGATATATATAATAAATTACATCCGATGGATAACAAACATACTTTTGAAGTTAGAAAGAGATGCTTAGAATATTTGAGAGAGGTAGGATATCAAGTTGGTACAGGGGTTATGATAGGACTTCCTAATCAAACAGAAGAGGATCTTGTAAATGATATTCTATTCTATAAAGAGATGGATATAGATATGATAGGTATGGGACCATATATTTTACATAGAGATACTCCACTGGGAAAAGAGTGGGAAAATGTAGTTAGAAGTGAGGAGAAGAGAGTAGAGTTGGGGTTAAAGATGATTGCTATTACAAGAATACTCTTAAAAGATGTTAATATAGCAGCTACTACTGCACTTCAAGGACTCGATCCAAGAGGGAGAGAGAAAGGATTACTTGCTGGAGCTAATATACTTATGCCAACAGCAACTGCTTTGGAACATAAGGGAAAATATCTTCTTTATGATAACAAACCAGGAATAAAAGATAGTGTTGAAAAAGCAAAAGAGGATATGGATAAAAAGGTAAAATCTATAGGGGATGAGATAGTATATGGAGCTTGGGGAGATTCTCTACACTTTAAAAATAAATAAATTTGAAGTAAATACTTTTATATGTTAGAATGTAGGTATGAAAGATAGTTTTAAGGCTTAAGTATATCCTTTTGGATTATACTCAAGCCTATTTTTTTAAAGGGGAGATGTTATATGAAAAAAATTATTGATCTATCACATATTTATGATGAGAAATTAACAAAATATGATAATGAAGATGTTGCATCATTTAGACAGACCAAATTTTACGAGGTACACGGTTATAAGGAAACTAATATAAATATAGATACTCACGTTGGAACTCATATGGACGCACCTTCTCATATATTTTCTGGATATAAAAATGTAGATGAGTTAGAGATTGAAAATTTTGTAGGAAAGGCTCTCATAATTAGAGTGAAAAATGATGGAGAGATGGGAGAAGATACATTAAAAAATTATGAAAAAGAGCTATCTAGTGTAGATTTTGTAATTTTTAATACTGGGTGGGGTGGATATTGGGGAGAAAAGAAGTACTATGAACACCCATATTTAAGTTTAAACTTAGCTAAAAAAATAAGTGAATATGGAAATATAAAAGCTATAGGAATAGATACTTTTGGTGTTGATAAGTATGGAGATCCATTTCTTGAGGTACATAAAACTCTACTTAGATCAAATAAGATGTATATAATAGAAAATTTGTGTAATTTAGATCAAATTTCTAAAGAGGTAGCAGAGATAATATGTTTACCATTGAAGATAAGGGGGATAGATGGTGGTCCTGTAAGAGTTATAGCTATAGAAGAGTAGAGAGAATAATTAATCACAAACTACCATTTTAAGTGGTAGTTTGTGATTAGTAATATAAACTTAAAAATATCACTTTATTCTCATTCTGATTTTTCTACTTATAGTATCTATACTACCAATCATTAAACCTATAACAAGTATCATCATTCCTACATTTTCCCAATTTCTCCAAATTATATTCATATTCAAAAGAGTTCCTATTCCACCAGCACCAATAATTCCTAGAATTGTAGAGTTTCTTATATTGGATTCTAGTCTATAGAGAGCTACTCCTATGAATGAAGGGAATGTTTCTTTTAAAAGAGCATAACAATAAACACTTACATTTGTAGCACCTGTAGATTTAATACTATCCTCAATATTAGGATTGACGTTTTCTATGATTTCACTGTATATTTTAGTCATACTACCCGTAGTATAGACAATAAGTGCCATAGCTCCAGCAAATTTACCTGGTCCTAATCCTCTAAAAAAGATGATTGCTACAATCATAGGAGGAAATGTTCTAAGGATATTTGAAAAGATCTTAAAGAAAATAGATGTTATCTTACTCTTAGAACTATTACAAGCCGTGAAATAGCTTAAAATTAAGCAGAGTATACTTGATATGATTGTAGCAAATAGAGCTATATACAAACTTTCAAATATACCATTCATCAATTTTGGAATATATAGAAAATTAGGATGCAACATCCTTATAAAGATATTCTTTCCCTGTATAATACCGATTATTAATCTTTGAAAACTTATTGAAAAATAATCATTAATTGTTTTTAAAAAGATATACACAATAAAAAAAAGAGCAATTTTTTTTAAAATTTTTACAATTTTAAAAGTTGTCAAAGTTTTTATTTGAAATAACTTTATTTTTATATCTCTTCTCATACATAGACTTAGAAAATCTATAATAAATATTATAAAGAACAGTATAAATATGATTGTGGCAAGGCTATTATATTTTAAATGGTTTAAATGTGTCCACATAAGTTGCCCTATTCCACCAGCACCAACAAATCCAAGTATAGTTGCACTTCTGATATTACTCTCTAAGATTAGAAAAAAAATAGCTATAACGTGTTTACTTATATTTGGAATAACAGAGTAATACATTATCTGGATTTTGTTAGCACCAACAGCCTCTATAGAGTTTAGTTCATTTTCTTTTATCTCCTCAATTCTCTCTCTTAAAAGTTTTTGAGATATTAAGAAACCAATTATAGTCAAAGCTATCGTTCCAGAAAATTTTCCTATACTGAAGATACTCACAAGAATTGCTGCCCAAATAAGGCTTGGAATAGTCCTTATTATTGAAAAAAACTTATTCAACAGAGAAGCTAGTAATCTAGAGGGAGCTATATTTTCAGCTGTCACAAAGATAAAGGGAATGGAGAAAAGAAGTCCCAAACTAGATCCCAAAATACTCATCTCTATCGTTTCTAGTAAAGCTGTCATCAATGTTTCATTGTATGTTAGATCAGGATGAATCATTCTAAATAGTAGGTTCATCATATCTGGAATACCTTTTATAAAGATGAATATATTTGTATCAATAAGATAAGCTAAGATGAGAATACTTATGAATATTACCAAAAAATATTTTAAACTCTCTTTTCTTCTAGACTTTATATATGCTTCTAAGGATATCATCAGTTATTTCACTCCTTTTATCGTCAAAAACTATTTTTCCTTTTTTCAAAGCAATTATTCTATCTGCATACTTTAGAGCAATATTTACATCATGTATATTTATGATAACTGTTATCCCTTGCTCCTCATTTATCTTTTTAAAATATTCCATAATAATTTTTGAACTGTTTATATCAAGACTTGCTACTGGCTCATCTGCCAAAATTAAATTGGGCTCTTGTATTAAAACCTTTGCAATAGCTACTCTTTGTTTTTGTCCACCAGAGAGTTCACTACCTCTTACAAAAGATTTTTCTAAAAGTCCAACTTTTTCAAGAGCTTTTTGAGCTTTTTCATACTCTTCTTTAGAAAAAATTCCTAGTAAAGATTTTAAGGAAGACTTGTAACCAAGCCTTCCTGTTAATACATTCTCTATTACAGATAACCTGTCGATCAAATTATAATCTTGAAATATAAATCCAATCTTTCTTCTCATTAATCTCAAATCTTTAGAGGAAAAATCAGTTATCTCCTCATTGTTCACTTTTATACTTCCACTTTTAGGTTTTACCAAAAGATTAATTGACTTCATCAAAGAAGATTTTCCACTACCAGAAGAACCTATTATAGCAATAAACTCTCCGGACTTAACTTTTAAATTTACATTGTCTATTGCTCTAACCTCTTTGTATTCTATTATTAAATTTTTTATTTCAAGCATTTAATCTCCTATTTTCTTAAATCAATATTCATCAACTCTGCAGTTGTTCTTATTCCTTCATAATCACTATCTTGAGCCTCTTCAAATCCATATAGATTGAATAGTTCTATTGTCAGTTTTTTTCCATCTTCTCCATTAAGTCCTTTTAGAAGTCCTTCTTTAATCTCTTCTTTTAATTCAGGAGTCATATCCCCTCTCACTGTGACACTTATATATGGAATATTGTCTGAATAACATAAAATCTCTGTTTGTTCCATTATTCCATCAAACTCTTTTTGATATTTTTCTCTAGCACCTTCATATACAGCAATAGCATCTACATCTTTATTTAATAATAGTTGTAAAGATTTATCATGCCCACCACTATATACAACCTGAATATCTTTTTCTAAATCTATTCCATTTTTCTTTAAAAATGCACCTGGATAAAGGTAACCAGAAGATGATGAAGGATCTACAAAAGCTATTTTTTTACCTTTTAAATCCTCTACACTCTTTATTCCACTATCTTTATTTACAAAGAATTCAGAACGATAAAAAGATTGTCCTTTTTTATTTTTAGCTTTTAAAATTACTTGAGCATTACTTTCTTTGTTAGCCAATACATATGCAAAAGGTGGAATAATTCCAAAATCTATCTTAGAAGCACTGATTCCTTCAACTATTCCCACATAGTTTGTAGCTGTGACTATCTCCACTTTTTTACCTATTGCCTTACTTAAAATATCAGCAAGTGGAGCTGTTGATTCAATAAGTTTATCACCATCTATAAGAGGAACAAAACCCAACTTTAAAGTTTCCTGTTCTTTCTTATCACCACACCCTGTAAAAGCAAATAAAATTGCAACCAAAAAAAACAAAAAGACGCCCAATCTTTTCCACATAATAATTTAACCCCCTACTAAAATTTTTTATTAAAGTAACTATACGGATCAATGTTAACCACATATAGTTTTACAAAATGCCAAAAATCACATAATTTCCGACAATTTAAGTATAATCCAATTTCTGTATTTTTTCAAGGGGTATTCAAAATAATTTATGTAAAAAAGGAGCCTTAAAAGCTCCTTGTAATTTTAAAATTTATCTATAACATGAGAAAAACCATCAAAGAATATTCTAAATCCAATTGACATTATAAATATCTGCATCACTTTCGATAGAATATATAGAACTAGTTTTCCTAAAATTCTCTCAAGTAAACTACCTATCATCAAAATTAAAAATATAAGTATAAAGGCAATAAGTATAGAAAGACTGTTAGAAATTAGTCCGTGTTCAGCACGTCCAATTAGAGCAGTAGTCAAACTTCCAGGCCCAACCATCATAGGGAAAGCCATTGGAATGATAGCTTGTTTAATTTGTTCTTCAGCAGATAAGGATTTTTTTGAACTTCTTCTTTCTGTTGGAAAAATTAAGTTTTTTATAGCCATAAGAATCAAAATAAGTCCTCCAGCCATTTTTAATTCATTCATATTAATTCTATAGAAATTAATCATCAGAAATTCACCAACTAAACTGAATATCAAAGTTATAAAAAAACCAGTAATAGCAATCAACTTAAATAGTTTTGTTCTTGTATCCCTCTCCATTCCTTCAGTCATTCCTATAAAAAGTGGAACATTACCAAAAGGATTCAAAATAGCTATTAATGTTAACGCATTTATAAATATTGTATTAATACTCATAAAAAAATTTCCCTCCATTTTTCAAACTTTATTAATTATATTTCTTTTTGTTAGATATGTCAATTAATATAGGTAAAAAAAGTGATATAAATTTCAAATGTTTAAAATAAAAAAATAAATAGAAAAAATAAAGATATGGAATAAAATCAATAAATAGTATATACTATTATTGGAAAATAAGATAGAGGTGAAAATTGTGTATAAAGTAATGAGTTTGTTTTCAGGAGCAGGAGGAATGGATTTAGGGTTTATTCAGGCTGGATTTGAGATATCTATAGCAAATGATTATAATTCTGATGCTGTTGAAACATACAGATATAATATAGGAAAACATATAATAAAGGGAGATATAAAAGAATTATTTTTAACTAAAGATGAAATTAAAAATAAGGATATAGATGTAATTATAGGAGGGCCGCCATGTCAAGGATTTTCAATGGCTGGAAATATTGGACGAACATTTAAAGATGATGAAAGAAATAGATTATATAAAGAGTTTGTAAGGGTGGTCGAATTAATAAAACCAAAATTTATAGTATTAGAAAACGTTGCAAGATTATATACTCATAATGGTGGTAAAACTAGAAATGAAATTATTGGAGATTTTAATAAAATAGGTTATGAAATAAAGGTAGATATTTTAAATAGTGCTGATTATGGAACACCACAAATAAGAAATAGAGTATTTTTTATAGGTAAAAGAAATGATTTAAATGTTAAGATAAATTTTCCAGAAAAGACATATATAAAAAAAGATTATAAAACTATAAAAGAAGCGATAAACCATTTTCCTAAATTAAATGCTGGAGAAAATTGTGTTGATATATTTAATCACGAGAGTATGAAACATGGAAAAGAGATGTTGGAGAAAATGAAATATGTGAAAGATGGTGGAGGAAGAGAAGATATTCCGGTAGAATTTGGAGTAATAAAAGGAGATGTTAGAAAATATATAAGATATGATAGTACAAAACCTTCCATATGTGTAACTGGAGATATGAGAAAAGTATTTCATTATTCACAAAATAGAGCACTAACAGTTAGAGAATTAGCTACTTTACAAGATTTTCCAGAGAATTTCAAATTTTTAGGGACAAAATCTTCTCAACAACAACAAGTTGGAAATGCTGTTCCAGTAAAATTAGCTTTTTCAGTTGCAAAATGTATTCATAAAATGTTGGATGATTGTGAACAGAATAAAATAAATATGTTTAATAAAAAAAAATTCCCTAAAATAAATTATATTGGGAATAAAGAAAAATTGGTTAATTGGATTGTTGAAAATATTCCTGAAGATGTAAATACTATTATAGATGGTTTTTCTGGTGGAGGTTCAATAGCATATGGTTTAAAACAGAGAGGATTTAATGTAATAACTAATGATATTTTAAAAATAAATTATATGATAGCTAAAGCTTTGATTGAAAACCAAAAGATAGTACTTTCTAAAGAAGATGTTAAACAAATTTTTAATGGAAATCCGTTTGCTGGATTTATAACCAAAAATTTTAAAAATATTTATTATTTTGAAGAAGAATGTAAGGAGTTAGATTTATACAAAAAAAATATTGAAAAGATGAACTGTGAATATAAGAAAGCATTAGCATTTATCTTACTTAGAAGAGCTATGATAAGGAAAATGCCATATTCAAGATTTAATATTAGTTGGAATAAAATAGTGGAACTTAGGAATGAGGAATATAGTTATAAAAAATACAGAAGGAAAAGAGCATATCATAATGAGAGTTTTAAAGATCATTTTTATAAAAATGTAATTGAATACAATGAAGCTGTATTTGATAGCCAAAAAAAATGTATTGCATACAATAAAGATATTAATGATTTATTAAATATGAATATAGAAGCAGACTTGATATATTTAGATCCACCTTATTCTGGAACCTTAAATGATTATTTTGGATTTTATGGATTTTTGGATATTTATATTGAAGGGAAAAAAATAGAAAAATTTAAAAATGATTTTAGAAGTAAAAAAGATGTTTTGGGGTTATTTGAAAATTTAATCAAAAAAAGTTCTAAGTATAAATATTGCATATTAAGTTATAATGATAAAGCTTATCCTACTGTAGAAGAATTAAAAATGATTTTAAGTAAGTATTATCAAATAGTGAAAGTTGTAGAGAAAAAACATAATTATCAAATAACAGGAAAGAATAATAAAAATTCAAGTTGTGAACTATTATTTATTTGTTCAAATAATGAAATATTTCAACAAGTAGGAAAGGAAGAAACATGGGAGCAAAAAAAACTATTTTAAACCAAAATTATGAAGATTATTGGAAATTAACATTAGAATATAGTGATATATATAGTAGTAAATATAATGGAACACTGAAAGTTATAATAGACTATATAGATAAAACTGAAATATCCTCTGATCATGAAATTTTTCAATTTCAATATAAGGAATTACAAAAAAAAGTATATTCAGTTTATCCAAAAGAAGATATGGGATCTGTTAGAAAAAGTATTAATCAATTTGTAAAATTAGGATTTATAAATTGTGGATTAACTGGTTATCATTTGAAAGCTAAAAATTTTTTAAAGGAAACAAATAGGGAAAAAAAACAAAGATTATTTTCTGAGATACTGTATTCCTCAGCTTCTTTTAAAAGTAGTATTACAAATAAATCAGAAGAAAAAGAGATAAATTTTTTTATAAAAACTTTAGAGCATAATCAAACTTTAAATCAAGATGAAATTTTAGGGATACTTTTGACAATACCAAGTAATTATTCTAAAGGATATATCAATGAAAATGAATTAGGAGAATTTGTAAGATTAGCAAAAGAAATAGATTTTTATAGGCGAAAATATAACCAATTAAGATATATTATTGATATTTTTAAAAAATTAGATGGTATTTGTTATCAAAATGGGAAATTTTACTTAGAAGATACCTATATTGAAAATGATAAAAATGAAACAATAAAAAAAATAAGAGATAGTTATTTACAAAGGTTGTATAAAAATCAATTAAAACAAGAAACACAGGAAATTTTTGGTGATGTAGTATGTATGATTTCACAAGTTCCATATTATGCTATGATAGCGAGTCATATAAAACCTTTTGTTGTTTCCGAAGACACAGAAGAATATGATGCACAAAATGGATTGTTATTGGGAAAAGATTTAGATTTTTTATTTGATCAAGGTTATATAAGTATAGATAATGATGGAAAAATAATATTGAGCAAAAACATAAGAGAAAAAATTGTAAAATATCATAGGCTTGAAAATCTTTATATAGATAAGCGATTGTTGACAAAAGAGCGAAAAATATATTTAAGCTATCATAGGAATAGAATATTTAAAAGATAAATAAAATCAAAATAAGAGAAGAATACTTTACTTAAAATTAGTTAAGTATTCTTCTCTTAAATTATTTTATCTTTTAAAAATAGATAAAAATAGTGTATAATATACAATAAAAAGAGATAGTAGTAAAAGAGGTGAGTTTGTGTTAGATAAAATAATTATAAAAGGAGCAAGAGAGCACAATTTAAAAAATATAAATATAGAGGTACCAAAAAATAAGTTTATAGTAATTACAGGAGTAAGTGGGAGTGGAAAATCTTCACTTGCTTTTGATACAATCTATTCAGAAGGGCAAAGAAGATATGTTGAGAGTCTTTCAGCTTATGCTAGACAATTTATAGGTCAAATGACAAAGCCAGATGTGGATAGTATAGAGGGGTTAGCACCAGCAATTTCCATTGAGCAGAAAACAACAAATAGAAATCCACGTTCAACAGTTGGAACTATAACAGAAGTATATGACTACATGAGATTGTTATTTGCTCATATTGGTACTGCTCACTGTCCAATTTGTAATAAGCCAGTTGAAAAACAGAGTATAGAAGAGATAGTAGAAGGAGCTATTGAGAGATTTAAAGAGAGGGATAAGGTAATAATTTTATCTCCAGTTGTAAAGGATAAAAAAGGAACTCATAAAAATCTTTTCCTAAATTTATTAAAAAAAGGTTTTGTAAGAGCAAGAGTTGATGGAGAGATACTATATTTAGAAGATGAGATAACTTTAGATAAAAATAAAAAACATAGTATAGAAGTAGTAGTAGATAGAATTGTACTAAAAAAAGAAGATAGAGAGTCTATTAGCAGATTTACTCAAGGAGTAGAGAGTGCAACAGAACTTTCTGGTGGAAAGGTAATATTAAATATTAATGGTGAGGATTTTTCATATAGTGAAAACTATGCTTGTCCTGACCATGAAGAGGTAAGTATACCAGATTTAACACCGAGATTATTCTCATTTAATGCTCCATTTGGTGCTTGTCCTGAGTGTAAAGGGATAGGGAAAAAATTAGAGGTTGATGAAAATAAATTGATAGAGAATGGGGAACTCTCTATTCTTGATGGAGGAATATATATTCCGGGAGCTTCTACAAGAAAGGGCTATAGTTGGGAGATTTTTAAATCTATGGCAAAAGCTTTCAAAATAGATTTAACAATACCTGTAAAGGATATGAAAAAGGAAGATTTAGATATAGTCTTTTATGGTGTAGAGGAGAAGTTCAGATTTGATTATGAAGGTGAAGATTTTCAATTCCATGGATATAAGGAGTATGAGGGTGCTATAAAAAATCTAGAGAGAAGATATTATGAGACTTTTTCAGAGGCAATGAAAGAGGAGATAGAGAATAAATATATGATTGAAAGAGTCTGTAAAGTATGTAATGGAAAGAGGTTAAAACCAGAAGTTTTAGCAGTGACTGTCAATGAGAAAAATATAATGGAATTGTGTGAGATGAGTATCAAAGATGCTTTAAATTTTTTTAATCAGATAGTTCTTACTTCAAAACAGGAAAAAATAGCAAAAGAGATATTGAAAGAGATTAGAGAAAGATTATCTTTTATGATAAATGTAGGACTTGATTATCTCAGCTTGGGAAGAGAGACTAAAACCTTATCTGGAGGAGAGTCTCAAAGAATAAGATTGGCTACTCAAATTGGTTCAGGACTTACAGGGGTACTTTATGTATTAGATGAACCAAGTATAGGTCTTCATCAAAAGGATAATGATAAGTTATTAGCTACTTTGAAGAGATTAAAAGATTTAGGAAACACATTGATAGTAGTAGAACATGATGAAGATACTATGTTACAAGCAGATGAAATAGTAGATATAGGACCAAGAGCAGGAGAGTATGGAGGTGAAATAGTAGCTCATGGAACTCCAAAAGAAGTGATGAGAAATAGAGAATCTCTTACTGGAAAATATCTAAAAGGGGAGTTAAGAATAGATGTACCTAAAAGTAGACGTAGTTGGGAAAAAACTTTAAAGATATATGGAGCTAAGGGAAATAACTTAAAAAATATAGATTTAGAGATACCTTTAGGAGTTATGACTGTAGTAACAGGAGTGAGTGGAAGTGGAAAATCAACTTTGATAAACCATACTCTTTTTCCAGCACTTTTTAATAGGTTGAATAAAGGAAAGCTGTATCCGTTGGAGTATTCAAAGATAGAGGGGATTGAAAGTTTAGAAAAAGTTATAAATATAGATCAAAGTCCAATTGGAAGGACACCACGTTCTAATCCAGCTACTTATACCAAGATTTTTGATGATATAAGGAGTATATTTGCAGAAACAAAGGACGCTAAGGCTCATGGATTTTCAAAGGGAAGATTCTCATTCAATGTAAAAGGTGGAAGATGTGAAGCTTGTCAAGGAGCAGGGATAATAAAAATAGAGATGAACTTTTTACCTGATGTATATGTAGAGTGTGAAGTTTGTAAAGGAAAAAGATATAATAAAGAGACTTTAGATGTATTTTACAAAGGAAAGACAATTTCAGATGTTTTAAATATGAGTGTATTAGAAGCTTATGAATTTTTTAAAACGATACCAAGTTTGGAGAGAAAATTGAAAGTCTTAATAGATGTAGGTTTGGACTACATAAAACTTGGACAACCTGCTACAACTCTTTCAGGAGGAGAGGCACAGAGAATAAAGTTGGCAACAGAGTTATCAAAAATGACCAAGGGAAAAACTATCTATATCTTGGACGAACCAACTACAGGATTGCACTTTGAAGATATAAGAAAGTTACTTGAAGTATTGAATAGATTGGTAGAGAAGGGAAACAGTGTAGTGATAATTGAGCACAATTTAGATGTGATAAAGAGTGCCGACTATATAGTGGATATAGGTCCAGATGGTGGAGATAGAGGAGGTACAATAGTAGCCTGTGGAACTCCAGAAGAGATAGCTAAGGTAAAGAAAAGTTATACAGGAAAATATATAGATAAAATATTAAAAAATGAGAAAATACTGCCTGTTACTAAGAAAAGAGGAAGGAAAAAACTTGAGTTATTAGAGGTAGCAGAGGATGAGATAAAATTAGATTAAAAGAAGGAGAGCTTAGATGTTTGAATACTTAAAAGGAAGAGTGGAGTACAAAAAACCAGAGTACTTAGCCTTAGATGTAAATGGTGTAGGTTATAAGGTAAATATATCTTTAAGAGTGTATGAAAAGATAAAGACAGGAGAGGTAGTTAGGTTATATATCTATAACTATATAAAAGAGGATGCCTTTAAATTAATTGGATTTTTAGAGGAGAGAGAGAGAAATCTTTTTGAGATGTTATTGGGAGTAAAGGGTGTTGGAGTTTCACTAGCACTCTCTATTATGTCAACATTTGATTCAGATATGTTGAGAAAGATAGTTGGGGATAATGATTATACTACATTGAAAAGAGTTCCAAAATTGGGAGAAAAAAAAGCTCAACAGGTAATATTGGATCTAAAAGGAAAATTAAAAGCTATTGGAAATCTATTTACTCAAGATGAGGATATTTTAGGAAGTTTTGCAATAGAAGATGAACTATATGAAGCATTGGAATCATTGGGATATAGCCAAAAAGAGATAAACTCTCTAGTGACAAAAGAGGAGTTAAGAAGCTTTACATCAATTGAGGAAGCTATAAAAATGGTATTGAAAAAAGTGAAGTATTAGAGGTTATAAGGAGGAAAAATGGAGTACAAAGAGCTGTTTGAATCTGGAATGAGTTATGATCTTTTTATGAGTATTGCAACTGATAAAGAGAGAGATGAGATTTTGAAAATAAGTGAAAATGTCACTATATGTGAAGAATTTACAGAGAAAATAAGAGATTTAGAGCAAGAGTATAATTTCTTATTGAGTGCAGAGTCGTGGTGTCCATATGTAAGAGCTACTCTCCCTGTTTTACTCAAGTTAACAGAGATAAATCCTAAAATAAGGCTCACAATTATAACTGAGGGAAGAGGATTTAGATACTTGAGAGAAAAATTAAAAATATCTGAAGAGCTGTATGTAATACCAACTATTGCTATTTTAGATGAAGATTTTCAGTTTGTAGCAAGATATGTAGGAAGACCAGCAAAGTATAGAAATATAGGTTTTGAAAATGTGAGTGAAGAGTATTTTGCTGGAAAGAGATCAGATGATATAATAGAGGAGATACTAAAAAAATTAAAAATAAAATAAGTTGGGGGAAAAGATGTTAAAGAGAGTTTTGCAAATATCAGTATTACTACTCACTCTTTTTGGGAGTTTGAGACTTTATTACAACAAAGAAGTGGGAAAAGTAATAGATAACTACAATGGTGTGAATATATATTTTAATAATATTCCATTTACAAGTAAGGGAGATAGCTTTGGAGCTGATGGATACTATTATGGTAAAAAATATCAGGGAGTTGAGTTTGTGAAAAGGTACTATGATCACCAATTTCAACACAGATTCTCTACTGATATTGAAAAAGGAAGAGATTTTTATGACTTCAATGTTAAAGATGGAGAGATAAATGGGGTTTTAGAATTAATCCAATACAGCAATCCAAGTGTATATTCAGTAAAAGAGGGTGATATCTTGGTATTCAAACCTTCATTACTGAAACCAAATGGTGGAGTGGCAATAGTTTCAAAAGTTGGTAATAATGAGTTGGAATTGGTACAACAAAACTGTTGGAAAAAGAGTAGAGATATAATTTCACTAGAAAATAGAGAGAATAAATGGTATATTACTGATGAGAGTGTAATAGGAAGATTGAGTAAAAATAATTAATTTATATAAGTATTAAGGAGAGATGAAGGATGAAAAAATTTTTAAT
>JAHHSZ010000040.1 GCA_020024915.1 Fusobacterium sp.
AGAATGAAGAGAAAGACAGTTGCCAAAGAGATTGAATATGTAGGGATAGGACTTCATAAAGGTGAAAATATAAAGATGAGACTACTTCCTAGCAAAGAGGGAATAGTTTTCAAAAGAGTTGATTTAGAAGAGGGAAAAAATGAGATAGTTTTAGATATAGAAAATACTTTTGATCTAACTCGTGGAACTAATTTACAAAATGAGTATGGGGCAAAGGTACATACAATAGAGCATTTTCTATCTGCTCTATATGCTTTAGATATTACAGATTTAGTTGTAGAACTAGATGGAAATGAATTACCTATTTGTGATGGAAGTGCAAGAGTATTTATAGAGCTTTTTGAGAAGGTTGGACTAAAAGAATTAGAAGAAGATGTAGAGCCTTTAATTGTTAAAGAACCAATATATCTAAGTGTTGGAGATAAAAATATAGTAGCTCTACCATATGATGGCTATAAATTAACTTATACAATTAAGTTTGAACATACATTTTTAAAATCACAATTAGCTGAATTTGAAGTAGATTTAGAAACATATAAAAAAGAGATAGCCTCAGCTAGAACTTTTGGATTTGACTACGAGATAGAGTATTTGAAGAAAAATAATTTAGCTTTAGGTGGAACTTTGGAAAATGCCATTGTTATAAAAAAAGATGGAGTATTGAATCCAGGTGGACTTAGATTTGAAGATGAGTTTGTTAGACACAAGATGCTTGATATTATTGGAGATTTAAAAATTTTAAATAGACCAATAAAAGCTCACATTATAGCTATAAAAGCTGGGCATGCTTTAGATATAGAATTTGCAAAATTATTAAAAAACATGTAAAATATAAGTCAAGATATAATTTAGGAGGAAATTAATGTTAGATACTTTAGAAATAATGAAAAGAATACCACACAGATATCCATTTTTACTAGTAGATAGAATAATTGAGGTAAACAAAGAGGAGCAAAAAATAAAAGGACTTAAAAATGTAACTATAAATGAGGAGTTCTTTAATGGGCATTTTCCAGGACATCCTATAATGCCAGGAGTATTAATAGTAGAGGGAATGGCACAATGCCTAGGAGTTCTTGTTATGGATGGTATAGAGGGAAAAGTTCCTTACTTTGTAGGAGTAGAAAGTGCAAAATTCAAATCACCAATAAGACCTGGAGATCAGATAATATATGAGGTAGAAGTAGAGAAAATAAAAAGAAATTTCGTAAAAGCTCATGGAAAAGCTTTAGTAGATGGAAATGTTGCTTGTGAAGCAAACTTTACTTTCTGTATAACAGACAAATAGAAAATGGGGGATAGTTATGATAGATATTCATAATACTGCTATAATAGAAGAGGGTGCTGTTATAGAGGATGGAGTAAAAATAGGTCCATATTGCATAGTAGGGAAAGATGTAAAGATAGGGAAAAATACAGTACTTCAATCACACGTAGTAGTAGAGGGAATTACAGAGATAGGAGAGAACAATACAATTTACTCTTTTGTTTCTATAGGAAAAGCTTCTCAAGACTTAAAATATAAAAATGAACCAACAAAAACTATTATAGGAAATAATAACTCAATTAGAGAGTTTGTAACTATTCATAGAGGAACAGATGATAGATGGGAAACTAGAATAGGAAGCAACAATCTATTGATGGCATATGTTCATGTAGCTCATGATGTAATAGTTGGAGATGGGTGTATATTAGCAAATAATGTTACATTAGCTGGACACGTTGTAGTTGATAGCTTTGCAATAATAGGAGGACTAACTCCAGTTCATCAATTTTGTAGAATTGGTTCTTTTTCAATGACAGGGGGAGCTAGTGCTATAAATCAAGATATATGTCCTTTTGTACTAGCAGAGGGGAATAAGGCTATAGCAAGAGGTCTTAATAGTGTTGGATTGAGAAGAAGAGGATTTACAGATGAAGAAATAAGCAGAATAAAGAAAGCTTACAGATTGATATTCAGAAGTGGATTACCTCTAAAAGAGGCTTTAGTACAGATTGAAACAGAGATAGAGCAAGATAAGAACATAGCATATTTTGTAGAGTTTATAAAAAATAGTAATAGAGGTATAGCTAGATAATGAAAAAAATAGGGATAATAGTTGGTAATGGAAAATTACCTCTCTATTTTCTAGAAGAAGCTGAAAAACAGCAGATAGATGTTTTTCCTTTAGGATTATTTGATAGTATAGATGAAGGTATAAAATTACATAAAAATTTTATAACTTTCAATATAGGCGAGGTAGGAAGTATTATAAAGTACTTCCTACTTAATAATATCAATGAAATAGTTATGCTTGGGAAAGTAGAGAAAGATATAATATTTAAAGATATAAAATTAGACAGATTTGGAGAGGAGCTTCTGAGGAGATTACCAGATAGAAAAGATGAAACTCTCCTTTTTGCAATCATAGCGTTTTTTAGATTGAATGGAATAAAAGTTCTTCCTCAGAACTATCTTTTAAAGAGTTTTATGTTTAAAGCTGAGTGTTATACTAATATAAAACCAACTGCTGAAGATATGAAGAGTATTAAGATAGGAATAGAAGCTGCAAAAGCTTTGAGTGAGGTAGATGCAGGGCAGACAGTGGTGTGTAAAGACTCATCAGTAGTAGCCCTTGAAGGGATAGAGGGAACTGATAAAACAATAGAGAGAGCTGGAGAATTGGCTGGATCTGGTACAATAATTGTTAAGATGTCAAGACCACAACAGGATATGAGAGTAGACATACCTGCAGTTGGAATAGAGACAATTAAAAGAGCTATTGAGATAGGAGCTAAAGGAATTGTAGGAGAAGCAGGAAGAATGCTTTTTTTGAATAGAGATGAAGCAATAAAATTGGCAGAAGAGAACTCTTTATTTATATTAGGAGTAAAAGTTTAATAGGAGATAATTATGAAATTTTTTGTTTCAACAGGTGAAGTTTCAGGGGATCTACACCTTTCCTATGTGGTGGAAGCCATTAAAAAGAGATATGATAATGTTGAATTTTATGGTGTTGCAGGAAAGCATAGTGAAAGAGTGGGAGTAAATGTAATTCAGAATATAGATGAACTTGCAATAATGGGATTTACTGAAGTTTTGAAAAAGTATAGTTTTTTAAAGAGAAAAGCTAATGAGTATGTAGAATTTATAAAGAGAGAGAATATAAAAAAGGTTATACTAGTAGACTATGGAGGATTTAACCTAAAATTTTTAGAGCTTTTAAAAAAGGAGATTGAGGATATAGAGGTATTTTACTATATACCACCAAAATTATGGATCTGGGGAGAAAAGAGAATAACAAAATTAAAAAAAGCAGATCATATTATGGTAATTTTTCCTTGGGAAATTGAGTTTTATAAAAAACATAATGTTGATGTTGTATACTACGGAAATCCATTTGTGGATAAGTATGTAGTAGAACTTAGAGATGAGGAGTATATTCTATTATTGCCAGGGAGTAGGAAGCAGGAGATAAAATCACTTATGCCAATAATGTTAGATCTAGTAAAAAGAGAAAATGAGAAAAAGTTTTTGCTTAAACTCTCTAAAGAGGAGCATCTTCAATGGATAGATAGAGATTTAAGTGAGTATCCAAATTTAGAGATAGAGTTTGAGAAGGATCTTTCACAATGTGTAAGAGTATCTAGATTAGCTATTGCAGCCTCAGGAACGGTGACTTTAGAATTAGCCTTGATGGGGTTACCTACAATAGTGGTATATAAAACAGGAAGAATAAATGCTTTTATAGCGAAATATATATTGAAGATAGGTTTCGTTTCTTTGCCAAATCTTACATTGGATAGAGAGGTTTTTCCAGAACTTTTACAAGAGAGATGCAATGTAGATGAGATAGAAAAATATATATTGAAATTAGAAAAAAATAGAGATGAGATTGATAGAAATATTCAAGAGGTAAGAAAAAGACTTTCAGGAAAAAATGTAGTTGAAAGTTATGGGGATTTTCTAATGAAAGGAGAGAGATGAAAGCAAATATATTTCAAAATAAATCGTTAAATAGCTTTTTAAAATATAGTTTTAAATATAAATGGGCGATGGTGGCAGTTATCTTAATGTCAGTTTTGACATCAGCAATGGGAGCTGTACCAGCTTGGTTAAGTAAATATTTAATAGATGATGTATTAGTAAAAAAAGATGCAAAAATGATGATAATGGTAATATCAGCCATATTTTTGTCTACAGTGGTAAAGGTGGTATCATCTTACTATGCAAACATCTCATCAAACTATGTAACTGAAACAATAAAAAGAGATATAAAAATAGATGTCTTTATACACCTACAAAAATTACCAATATCATATTTTAGAAAAAATAAATTGGGAGATATAATGGCTAGACTTTCTGGGGATTCAGCTACTCTGGGAAGAATAGGTTTTATTCTTTTTGAAATGTTAAGAGAGTTTTTAACAGTGGTAGCTCTTGTATTTAGAATGTTTCAAGTGGATTGGATATTGGCAACAATATCATTAACAGTTATGCCACTTGTTATAAATACAGTGAAAAAGTATACTAAGAAGATTAGAAAATCTGGTAGAGTTAGACAGGATACTTCTGGAGCAGTAACAGCTTTTGTACAAGAGAGTTTATCAGGTATATTTGTAATAAAAGCTTTCAATAACAGTGATATGATTATTGATAAGTATAAAGATATCAGTATGGATGAGTTTGAAAAATCATATAAGAGTACAAAGATTAAGGCAAAGGTATCTCCTATCAATGAGGTAATAACAACTTTAATGGTAGTTTTGGTAGCTGGATATGGTGGGTATCAAATAGTTGTAACTCAAACTATATCCCCTGGAGATTTAATATCTTTTGTTACTGCACTTGGATTGATGAGTCAACCGTTGAAGAGATTGGTTAGTAAAAATAATGATTTACAAGAAGCTATTCCTTCTGCTGATAGGGTAATAGAGATCTTAGATGTACCAGTTGAAAAAGAGTACTATGGAGAAGAGGAAAAATTAGAGGGAAGAATAGAGAATATCCATTTTGACAATGTTTCTTTTGCTTATGATGATGCCAAAAGTAATGCTTTAAAAAATATAAATTTAGATGTTAAAGCTGGAGAGGTCGTTGCCTTTGTTGGAAAGAGTGGAAGTGGAAAAACAACAATAGTTAACCTTATTCCTAGATTTTTTGAAGCTACTGAGGGAAAAATCTTAATCAATGGAAAAGATATAAAAAATATCTCCTTAAATGAGTATAGAGATTTAATAGGGATTGTTCCACAGGAGAGTTTCCTATTTTCAGGAACTATAGCTGAAAATATCTCCTTTGGAAAAGAGAATGTAAGTGAAGAGGAGATAATTCAAGCAGCTAAAATGGCTAATGCATACAGTTTTATAACTGAGCTGGAAAATGGATTTGAGACTGAAGTTGGAGAAAGAGGAGTTATGCTATCTGGTGGACAAAAACAGAGAATTGCAATAGCAAGAGCCTTAATTCAAAACCCAGAGATATTAATTCTAGATGAAGCAACATCAGCTTTAGATACAGAGTCAGAAAGACTTGTTCAAGACGCCTTAGATAAACTTATGATAAATAGAACAACATTTGTAATAGCTCATAGATTATCTACAATAATAAATGCAGATAAGATTGTGGTTATGGAAAATGGAGAGATTAAGGAGATTGGAAAACATCAGGAGTTATTAAATCAAAATGGTTTATATAAACATTTTTATGAGATACAGTTTGGAAAAGAAGTGAAAAAAAGAGAAAGTATGAGAGTGTAGGAGATAGGTATGATAAAAGAGATGACAATTGAAGAGGATATGAGAACATTAAAATTGAGAGAAGATGGAAGAAATGTGGATGAATTAAGACCTTTAAAGGCAACAAAAGACTTTAACCTTTATGCTGAGGGGTCAGTACTAATGGAGTGTGGAAATACAAAAGTTATATGTACAGCCACCGTAAGTGATAAAGTTCCTCCTTTCTTAAAAAATCAGGGAAAAGGATGGTTGACTGCTGAATACTCTATGATACCAAGAGCCACTGGAGAGAGAAATCAGAGAGAATCTGCTAAGGGAAAACTTAGTGGAAGAACTATGGAGATTCAAAGATTGATAGGAAGAGCCTTAAGAACAGCTGTAGATTTAGAAAAATTAGGTGAAAGAACTATAACAATAGACTGTGATGTAATACAGGCAGATGGTGGAACAAGAACTACTTCAATAACAGGAGGGTATATAGCTTTAGCTCTTGCTATGAAAAAATTGGTAGCAGAGGGAGTTCTAAATGAAAATCCAATAACTTCAAATGTAGCAGCTATCAGTGTGGGAATTGTAAATAAAACTCCAGTACTTGATTTGAAATATACTGAAGATTCAGCAGCAGAAGTAGATATGAATGTTGTAATGAATGGAAATGGAGAGTTTGTTGAGGTACAAGGAACGGGAGAAGAGGCAACTTACACAAGAAAAGAGCTAAATGAGATGTTGGATTTAGCTGAAAAAGGGCTAAAAGAGATAATGGAATTACAAAATAAAATAATAGAGGGATAGTTATGAAGATATTTTTAGCAACAGGAAATAAACATAAGATTGATGAGATAAAAGCTATATTTTCCAATGTAGAAGATGTAGAAATTCTATCTATAAAAGATGGAATAGAGATACCAGAAGTAATTGAAGATGGAGAGACATTTGAAGAGAATTCAGCTAAAAAAGCTGTTGAGATTGCTAAATATACAGGAATGATTACAATAGCTGATGATTCAGGACTATGTGTAGAAGCTTTAAATGGAGCTCCTGGAGTATATTCAGCAAGATACTCTGGAGAGAATGCCACTGACGAATCAAATAACCAAAAATTAATGGAAGTAATGAAAGATGTAAAAAATAGAAGATGCCATTTCGTAAGTGTTGTTACTCTAGGAAAACCAGATGGTAGATCTTACTCTTTTAGAGGTGAGATAGAGGGAGAATTACTATATGAGCCTAAGGGAAAAGATGGTTTTGGGTATGATCCATACTTCTATGTAGCTGAATACAAGATGTCTTTAGCTGAGATGCCAGAGATAAAGAATAAGATCAGTCACAGAGCAAACGCTCTAAAAAAATTGGAAAAAGAATTAAAAACAGTTTTAGCTGACTAGTAGATATGGGGAGAGTGCAAGAATTTGGACTTTCCCTATTTTGTTAGAATGGAGAGTATAGTGGAAAATATTTTGATAAATAGTATTAAAACAAGTCTCATAGATAGAGAGATAGAGTCATCAGATAGGTATCAACATAAATTAATATCCAATAGAGAAGAAAAGATAATAAGTTTATTGAGAAGAGAGTTAGAAGAGTGTGAGAAGTTTATAATATCAGTGGCATTTATAACAATGAGTGGTGTCACAATGATATTGGAACAGTTGAGAGAGCTAGATAAAAGAGGAGTAAAAGGAAAAATTTTAACTGGAGATTATTTGAATTTTACACAGCCTAAGGCTTTAAAAAAACTGCTAGAGTTTAAAAATATAGAATTGAAAATTCTGTCTACAGAGAAATTTCATGCTAAAGGTTATTTTTTTAAAAAAGGAAATATTTGGAGTATGATGATAGGTAGTAGTAATCTTACTCAAACAGCACTTACTACTAATTTTGAATGGAATTTGATGATAAACTCTTTAGAAAGTGGAAGGATTATAAAGGATACTTTAGAAAATTTCTATGAAGTTTTTAATGGACTTGAAAATTTAACTATAGAAAAGATAATAGAGTATGAGAATGTGTATGAATTTAACAGAGAGTATAGAGAGAGAAGAAAAGAAAAAGAGTTAAAAGAGGAAAAGATTAAACCTAATATGATGCAGATTCAAGCATTGGAAAATCTGAGAGTTTTGAGAAAGTATGAGAAAAGAGGACTTTTGATAAGTGCTACTGGAACAGGAAAAACATATTTAAGTGCTTTTGATGTTCAAAACTGTAATCCCAAGAGAGTACTATTTATAGCCCATAGAAAGACTATTCTTGAAAAGGCAAAGGAGACTTTTGAAAAGATTTTAAAAGAAAGGGAGATCATAATCTATAACAATGATGAAAATAGAGAGGCAGATATTGTTTTTGCTATGATTCAAACATTGGGAAAAGAGGAGAATTTTACAAAATTTCCAAGAGATTACTTTGATTATATAGTTATAGATGAGGTACATCACAGTGGAGCCAAAACTTACCAAAATTTAATAAATTACTTCATACCTAAATTTTTACTTGGAATGACAGCCACTCCAGAAAGAGGAGATAATTTTGATATCTATAAATTATTTGATAATAATATAGCTTATGAAATAAGATTGTATGATGCTTTGAAAGAGAGTTTGTTATGTCCATTTCACTATTTTGGAGTATCAGATATAGAAGTAAATGGAGAGATAATAAGTGAAAAAACTCATATAAATAAACTTGTAGTCTCTGAAAGAGTGGAGCATATTCTAGAAAAAAGTAGATTTTACGGTTATAGTGGGGATAAACTTCACGGGCTTATATTTGTATCTAGAGTTGAGGAGGCTATAATCTTAAGTGAAAAATTTAGAGAGAGAGGAGTTAGGTGTGAAGCTTTAAAGGGTGATGACAGTGATGAGAGGAGAGAGAAAACAATAAAAAAACTAGAAGATGGTGAGATAGAGTATATAATAACAGTGGATATATTTAATGAAGGGGTAGATATTCCGTGTATAAATCAAGTGATTTTATTGAGACCAACACAATCTTCTATAGTGTATATCCAACAATTGGGAAGAGGATTAAGAAAATATAAGGACAAGGAATACTTAGTTATTTTAGACTTTATAGGGAACTACGAAAAAAACTTTTTGATTCCTATAGCTATATCTCAAAATAATAGCTTTGATAAGGACTATATGAAAAGATTTTTAGTGAATGGAACAAATATAATTCCTGGAGAGAGTTCAATAATTTTTGAAGAGATAGTTAAAGAGAGAATATTTGATAATATCAATAAAAATAATTTTTCAACTAAAAAAAATATAGAGAAGGATTTTATCTTTTTAGAAAAACAATTGGGTAGAATACCTATGTTATCTGATTTTTTTGAGAGAAATATGATAGATCCAAGTGTAATTTTAAAATATAAAAAAACTTATGATGAAGTTTTAAGAATATTAAAACCTAAATTAGAATTAGAACCATTAAATCAAAAAGAGAATAATTATCTTACTTTTCTTTCAAGTTTTTTTACACCAGCTAAAAGGGTACATGAGATGCTTATTTTAAAAGAGGCATTGATAAATAAAGATGTAAATATAGAGATTATAGAAAAGATTTTAGAGAATGAATATAGTCTAAAAAATCAAAAAGAGAGTGTAGAGAATGGAGTAAAACATCTACTTAAAGAGATTTTTGTCAGTTTGTCAACAGCTAAGGAGTTTTATCCTATATTAGAAAGATATGGTGATAAGATTGTTCTTGCAAAAGATTTTTTTGAAAGTTATAGTAAAAATAGGTATTTCAAAGATTTGATAGATGATTTGATTAAATATAATTTAGCTTATAGTAGTAAAAACTATAAACAAGTTGGAGAAAAGAGTATATTAAAGTATAAGGAGTATAGTAAACAGGAGGCGTTTTGGTATCTGAACTTGGATTTTAATAATGGCTATCAAGTTAGTGGATATACAGTTTTTGAAGAGGCTAGAAAGGTAATTCTCTTTATAACTGTAGATAATGATCTAGATATGACACAATATGATAATGTATTTTATGATAGAAGAAAATTTGTATGGTTTTCTAAAAATAAAAGATGCTTGAAAAGAGATGGAAAGTTGACAGCTGAAGGGAAGATAGCTGAAAATTATTACACTTTAGAGGCTTTTTTAAAAAGAAAAACAGGAGAAAATTTTTATTATATTGGAGAGATAGAAACAGTTTTAGAAGGAAAGGATACAATAAACTATAAAGGAAATAGTGTTGTAGAGTACTTACTTTTATTGAAAGATGAGATTGAAAATGATCTTTATCAATATGTTGTAAAAAACAGTTCATCAAAATAGAGGAAAAAAGTTGACTGACTCAGACAATAGCTTGAGTTAATCAACTTTTTTAATGTGAAATAAAGATGTGTGAGAATTTTCTAAAAAATATCACTAGATAGATATTTTTCTCCAGAATCGTTAGAAAATACAACAATATTTAAATTTTTATTTTTATTATTTTTACAAATTTCTATAGCTGAAGATAGAGTAGCTCCAGTGGAAATTCCAGCTAGTATTCCCTCTTCTTTAGCTAATTTTTTCGTATAATCAATACTTTCATCATAATTAGCCAATAATACTTTATCAGCTAAGTTACCATTAAAAACATCTGGTATTTTTCCTAAACTCATACCCATACCTTGAATTTTATGAGGACCAGTATATCCTTTTGAGATAAAAGGAGAAGTTTCAGGTTCAACAGCTATATTCTGCACACTAGGAATGACTTCTTTTAATCTTTTGGCAATTCCAGAAAAACTTCCACCTGTTCCTGTTCCACAAATAAAGTAGTCAATTTCATTGTTTAAATCTTTTAGAATTTCATTGGCAGTAGTTTCATAGTGTATACCAGGATTTCTAGGATTAGAAAATTGGTTGGGAATAAAATAATCTTTTGTTTCTTGTTTTATTGCTTCAAGTTTTTCACTACAACCTTTCATTCCTAAGTGTCCAGGAGTCAAAATTACCTCTGCTCCATAGGCTCTCATAAGTTGAATTCTTTCAACACTCATATTGTCAGGCATTATTATTTTTAATCTATATTTTTTCAAAGCACAGATCATAGCTAATGAAATTCCTGTATTTCCACTAGTAGCTTCAATTATAGTTGTTTTTTTACTTATTTTTCCAGATTTTTCAGCATCTTCAATCATAGCCAAAGCTATTCTATCTTTAGTACTTTTGCTAGGATTACTTCCTTCTAATTTTAAATATATATTATTTCCAAAAGTTTCGATACTATTTAGTTTTATAATTGGAGTATTTCCAATAAGCTCTAACATTGATTGTATTAACATTTTTCCCCTCCGTAAAGTATTGATTATATTAAAATTATAAGGGAAAAAACTATAAAATTATAGATGCCAATAAAAAAATTATAAAGTTCAATATATTTCATATTATCCTTATTTTTTCTAGTTTTATAAGTTTATTTTAGTTCATGATTTTAGAATACTAATAGATAACTTATAGGATCTGTTGAAATTTTACTTCTTATCTCTCTTTACAATAGTTATAAAGACCTTTTACATGTACTCCAGAAGCTCCTTTTTTAAACCATTTAGAGGAGTTATCAAAGGCAGTACCAGCAATATCCATATGTATCCAAGGAGTATCCTCAGCAAAAATTTCTAAGAATTTAGCAGCACTAATAGCTCCACCCCATCTTGTTCCCATATGTTTAATATCAGCAACCTCTGATTTTAAAAGTTCTTTAAATTGGTTATCAAGAGGCATTCTCCAGATTCTCTCTCCATATTTATTACAACTATTCTCTAATTTAGAATAAATATCATCAGAGTTAGAGAATACTCCAGTAATAAATGTACCTAAAGCTACCATCATAGCTCCAGTAAGAGTAGCTACATCAATTATTTCACTGACCTTTTCATTTCTAACAATATAAGTTATAGCATCAGCAAGGGCTAATCTACCTTCTGCATCAGTATTTATTATCTCTACACTCTTTCCGTTCATAGATTTGATAATATCTCCAGGTCTGTATGAGTTTCCATTGATAGAGTTTTCACAAGCAGGAACAACAGCGATAACATTTCTTTTTATTTTATTTTTAGCCACAGCACACATTGTACCAATAACTGTAGCTCCACCAGTCATATCATCTTTCATAGTTAGCATAGAATCAGCAGGTTTTAAACAAAGTCCACCAGTATCATAAGTTAATCCTTTTCCAACTAAACCTATTTTTTCATCAGATGAAGAGTCTCCAAAATATCTCATAACTATAAGCTTAGGTTTATTAACAGAAGCTTTTCCAACATTATATAAAAGATTCATACCTAAATCTTGAATTTTATTCTCATCAAGTATTTTTACTTCAAATCCAAACTCCTTACCAAGTAGTAAAGTTCTCTCAGCTAGAGTGCCAGGATTGATAATATTAGCTGGTAAATTAACCAATTCTCTAGTAACATCAGTAGCCTCATTTAAAATAAGAGCCTCTGTAATATCTATATTGTCAAAAGAGAAAAAATCAACATCTATTTTTTTACTTTTTTCACTCTTAAATTCATCAAAATAGTAATTTACATTCCCAACTATTTCACAAATAATATTAGTATTTCCAAGTTCTTTAGAGTTGCTAGATATTAATATACTACCTTTTTGTCCGTTAAGATATTTAAAAAGAGTCTCTCTCAATATATTTTCAGAGAACTCCTCTTTTTTTCCAAATCCTAGAATATCCATTGATATAAGAGTGTCGTTAACAAAATAGTTAACTGATAAAACTTCAGATCTCTTTCCAGTAAAAGAGTTTTTTTCCTTTAGTTTTTCTATTAATTTTTTTCCATCTTCAGGAATACAATCACAATAATTATTCTCATCTTCAAATATTAATAGAAGATTTTTATCATAAAATTTTTCTAATTTATTTATAATTTTCATTTGAACCTCCATTAATGGTATTTTACTACATTATATCATAAAAAAAATATAAAACTAGATTAATTTGATATAAAATAAAATTGCTATATGAGTTTTTTTATAAAAAAAAGGAAAAACTGAAAAGTTTTTCCTTAAAAATATTAGTATTTTTTCATTAGTTCTCTAACTTTAGAGATAACTTCATCTTTTGAAATTTCAAAAGTTTCTCCAGTTTTTCTTATTTTTAACTCAACAAGACCTTCTCCAGCTTTTTTACCACAGATAACTTTAAATGGGAATCCAATTAAGTCAGCATCTTTAAATTTAAATCCAGGTCTTTCATCTCTATCGTCAATCATAGTATCTATACCATCATCAACTAGAGCATTATATAGTTCTTCAGCAAGAGCTACTTGTGTCTGATCTTTCATATTAGCAGGGATAACATCTACAATATATGGAGCTATAGCAGTTGGCCAAACTATTCCAAATTCATCATTGTTTTGTTCAACAGCAGAAGCAAGAGTTCTAGATACTCCTATACCATAGCAACCCATTATTATAGGATGAGTTTCTCCTTTTTCATCTATGAAGTTAGCTTGTAACTTCTCAGAATATTTAGTTCCTAGTTTGAATATGTGACCTACTTCAATTCCTCTAGCAGAAGTAAGAGTTCCACCACATTTTTCACAAACATGTCCTGGTTTAACAGTTTTTACATCTTTAACAATATCAGCTTTATAGTCTTTACCATAGTTTACATTAAGGTAGTGAGTATCCAATTTATTTCCACCAGTTGTATGGTTAGTTATCTCTAAAACAGTGTCGTCTGCTACTATTTTTATATTTCCTAAATCTGCTCCAAAAGGACCAATAAATCCTTTGATAAGTCCTAATTTTTCTAACTCTTCATCGGTTAATAATTCAACTTCAATAGCATCTATAGCATTTTTAAGCTTAGTTTCATTAACTTCATAATCTCCTCTGATTAGTACCATATATACATCATCAGTTCCAAGATTTTTATACATCATAGCTTTTACAGTTCTTTCTACAGGAACTTTTAAAAACTCTACAACGTCCTCTATTTTTGATACATTTGGAGTATCAACTAATTCAGGAGATTTTAACTCCTCTTTTTCAGCATGGAAAACTTTACTTACAGCAGTTTCTACGTTAGCTGCATAGTCACAACTTTCACAGTAGATGATCTCATCTTCACCAGAATCAGCTAATACGTGGAACTCTTTAGATCCATTTCCACCAATAGCACCAGAGTCAGCCTCAACAGGTCTAAACTTTAGTCCACACCCAGCAAATATTCTTTTGTATGCAGCTTCTATATTGTCAAACTCTTGATCTAGAGATTCTCTAGTAGCATGGAAAGAGTATCCATCTTCCATTACGAACTCTCTTCCTCTCATAAGTCCAAATCTAGGTCTGATTTCATCTCTAAACTTAGCTTGAATTTGATATAAATTTAAAGGTAATTGTTTGTATGATGTTAAATCATTTTTAATAAGGTCAGTTACTACCTCTTCATGTGTTGGTCCTAATACGAAATCTCTCTTAGCTCTATCTTGTAATTTCATCATAAGAGGTCCCATAACATCCCATCTTCCACTTTCTTTCCAAAGTTCTGCTGGTTGTAGAACTGGCATAAATACCTCTTGTGATCCTGCTCTATCCAACTCCCTTCTTACAATAGCTTCTACTTTTTTAAGAGCTTTTAATCCTAGAGGTAGGTATGTGTACACTCCACTAGTTAATTTTTTAATCATTGCAGCTCTCAAAAGAAGTTTATGACTTGCTATTTCAGCTTCTTTTGGAGTTTCTTTAAGTGTTTTAATATAACTCTTACTGAATCTCATATTATCCTCCATCTAAAATTTATTTTGCTATATATTTTAACATATTTTCTTATACTTTGTCTATTATTTTACCTCTTTAAATTTTTCTGAAATATCAATAGCTAAATAATTGTTATAAATCTTTCCATTGTTTTCCTTGAGATAATCAGTACATATATCTTTAACTAATTTTATAGTTTTTACATCATGTACTATATCAATAAATTTTAAATCGCTAAGACCACTCTGTTTTGTTCCAAAAATCTCTCCTGATTTTCTAAGTCTTAAATCCTCTTCAGCAATCTTAAATCCATCTTGAGTCTCTTCCATAACTTGAAGTCTAGCCTTAGATGTAGCATTATCTGTTTTAGAAACTAAAAAACAGTAAGATTGATGTTGTCCTCTTCCAACTCTTCCACGTAATTGATGAAGGGCGGAAAGTCCAAATCTTTCAGCATTATTTATAACTATGATAGATGAATTGGGAACATCTACACCTACTTCAATAACTGTTGTTGAAACAAGGATATCCAACTCTTTATTTTTAAATTTTTCCATAACCTCATCTTTTTCAGAGTTTTTCATCTTTCCATGAAGTACTCCTATCTTATAACTGGGTAAAAATTTTTCTACTTCCTCAGTAAGTTCTTGTGTAGATTTAGCAGATAATTTTTCACTCTCCTCAATAAGAGGAGCTATAAAATAGGCTTGTCTACCTTGTTGCAATTTTTTATCAATAAAATTATACATTGTGGTTATCTCTTCATCAGAGGAGATCCACTTAGTTCTAATGGGTTTTCTTCCTGGTGGGAGTTCATCTATAACAGATACATCTAAGTCACCATAGATACTTAAAGCTAGTGAACGTGGAATAGGTGTGGCACTCATAACAACAAGATTGGCTAAAACTCCTTTATCTCTCAAAGCTTTTCTCTGTAAAACTCCGAATCTATGTTGTTCATCAATTATAATCAATCCTAATTTATTAAAAACAACACTTTCTTCAATAAGAGCATGAGTTCCAATAACAATACCTATATCGCCATTTTTGATATCTTCTAATATTTTTAATTTTTTCTTTCCAGTAAAACTTCCAGTTAATAATTCTACTCGAACTCCCAATTTTTCAAATTTATCTTTTACTGAGAGGTAGTGTTGTACTGCTAAGATCTCAGTGGGAGCCATAAGTACTCCTTGATATGAGTTTTCTAACATGTATAGAAGTAAAACCATTGAAACAGCTGTTTTACCACTTCCAACATCTCCTTGAATCAATCTATTTACAATTCGACCATTTGCTAAATCTCGATATATTTCGGTGATAACTCTTTTTTGTGCATTGGTTAGTTCAAAGGGAAGAGATGCTAAATATTTTTTTACTAGATTTTTCTTATCTTCTAGCTGGTATTTTTCCTTATTTAAATCATCTACTTCAAATCTTTTTTGAAGTATTCCCATTTCTAAAACCAGTAGTTCTTCAACAGCAAAACGTCTTTTAGCTTCCTCTAAATTTTTACTGTTTTTAGGAAAATGTATAGCTTTTAATGCTTGTTTTCTATCCAATAGCTTATATTTTTTAATTATCTCATCAGGAATATTTTCGTTTATAATAGAGAGAGCTGTATTGAGAGTTTTTTCAATAATTTTTCTAAGAGAGTTTTGAGGAAGCTCCTTACTGGTACTGTATATAGGAAGAATCTCTCCTTCATCAAGTTTTCTTTGATTACTACCTAGTTTAAATTCAGGATTGACCATCTGAAATATGTAACCACGTTTAACCTGTCCAATAAATATATACTCTTCTCCTATTTTTAAAGACTTCCTTAAATAAGGCATTTGAAACCAGATAACTTCAATAACACCAGTTCCATCTGTGGCAGTAGTTTTTACCATCTTTAATCCAGAACGTGTAGGTGGTGCAGAAATAGTTAAGAGAGTAGCTTTTAAAACAACATATTCCTCTCCACGAAGTTCACCAATTTTTTTTATATTAGTTCTATCATCATAGGCTTTAGGAAAATAATAGAGTAGATCAGATATAGATCTTATACCTAGTTTTTCTAATTTTTTTAAATTTTTACTTTCAATTCCAATATCAATATTTTCTAAAGGCCAGTATATTTTCTGATATCTTTCCACTATTTCTCACTCCTTTC
>JAHHSZ010000041.1 GCA_020024915.1 Fusobacterium sp.
TAAAACTCCATTTCTTCCAAAACCAAAATCAATCTTAACTTGAACTCTCTTACTATCAATTCCAAAATCTATTATCTTTTCTAATTCTTCATATGTATTGGCACTTATCTCTAACTCCTCTTTATCTTTTACTAAAGTTAGATCTCCTACACTTTCAAAAATTAGAATCTTTAGATCTTTTAGACCCATCTTCAAAATTCTTTCTGCTTCTACATATCTTGCCACTGCAAAATCTCTCTGCCCATTATCATAGAGAATCTGTACTATTTCTTCCATTCCATGTCCATATGCATTAGCTTTTACCACTGGCAAAATCTCTTTTCCCTTGCTCTTTCTCAAATACTCCATATTGTGAATCAAATTCTCTCTTTTTAAATACAATTTCATAGAGTTTATTACCATTGTATTTCCCCTCCTGTATCCTAAATATCCCACTGATATGAGTATACTATATTTTTTCTAAAAAACAAGAGAGTTTTCACTTATTTAAGGTTATCTATTAAAAAATCTAGCTTCATACTCTTTTAAGCTTTCAAGAGCTTTTGATGTCAATGGAAAAACTCCAATCATATTTACAATTGTCATAAGTCCCAATCCTAAGTCAGCTAGATTCCATACTAAGTAGTTTTGTCTAACTCCACCCCAGTATAACATTATTAAAGTAAAAACTTTAAATAGCTCCTGTGGCCATTCCTTCTCACATAAAAAGTATAAATTTGGTTTAGCATAGAAACTAATTCCTAAAATTGTACTAAATGAGAAAAGGAACAAAATTGTTGCTGTAAATATTACTCCCCACTCTCCAACTTGATATCTAAAAGCATCTTGAAGTAAAGTCATTCCACCGCTTCCTTCGGTTATATGTCCTTTTGATAAAAGTATAACAAAAGCTGTAGCACTACAGATTAAAACTGTATCTACCAAGACTCCCAAAGCTTGTATCAATCCCTGCTTTGCTGGATGTTCAACCTCTGCTGCCGCTGCTGCACAAGGAGCTGATCCAGATCCAGCTTCATTAGAGAACAATCCTCTTTTTACCCCTTCCATAACAACGCTTCCTAAACTTCCACCTAAGAACTGTTTTATTCCAAAGGCATGTTTAAATATATCACTCATTGTATCTGCCATTAAACCTAGATTTTTTATAATGATATATATTACTATTCCTAAGTACAGTATTGACATAAATGGAACTAACTTATCTAATACTTTTACTATCTTATTTCTGTTTCCAAATAATATTCCTGCTGATAGGATTACTAAAACTAAAGCTGTCTTGTTAGTGTCAAATCCAAAAGCAGTATTAAATGATTCTGTAACTGAGTTAGAAATAACTTGGAAAACTCCTCCCCAACATATGATAGCAAAAATTACAAATAGTACTCCTAACCATTTTATATTTAACCCTTTTTGAATAAAGTATGGAGCTCCACCTCTATAACCACCTTTAGGATCCTTCTCTCTATGTAATATAGCTATTGTAGATTCTATAAATGCTGTTGAAGCATTTAATAGTGCTACAATCCACATCCAAAATACAGATCCTGGACCTCCCACTGAAACAGCTGCCACAACACCTACTAAATTTCCTACTCCCACTCTAGAAGCAGTACTTATACAAAATGCTTGAAATGATGACACCTCATTTTTTCCCACTTTTGTTTTTTCCATTAAAAGTTGACACATATGTGCTAACAATCTAAATTGTACCCCTCTTGTTTTTACAGTAAAAACTATTCCACTAACTACTAATAACACAACTATTAGATTATAGTTCCACATCACCGTGTTAATTGAATTAACCAAATTTTCAAAAGTATTCATTCTATTATCCTCCTTAATATTTTTTAATTCTATAAAAAAAGCGCCCGTTTTAGATAATTTAAGGAATGTTATACAAAAATAAACACCTAAATTAAACTAATTCAGTCGCTCTAATTTAACATATTTAACTACAATCCTACTATCCTACTATTTGATATTTTTTCATAAACTGTTCTACTTTTTCTACATCTACTACTGGTACCTTGGAGTTCTCTCCATTTACTCTAACTTCAATCTCCTCTTTTCCCTTACATTTAGAGTATCTTGAAAATAATTCTTTTACCAACTTTAGCTCTCCCTGTGTAAATTCTCCAAAACCTAACATATGAGGACCTGGAACTCTATATCCACATAGGTAAAAACTTCCTAACTCTTTATATCCTGCTATTCTTTCATTTCCTTCTTGATCTCTACCTACAAATAAATATCTACCTTTATCTAATCTATAAAATCTACTCTTCTTGATCAAATGGAAAAGAAATGAGTAATCCTCTTCTAAATATCCATCTTTCTCCAATATAGATAGTCTATCAGAAAAAGCCGGATCTGTCAATAGGCAACCTCCACCTGGACTAGGATACTCTTTTAATCCATATTTTTCCATTAACTCCATCTGAATTTGTCTACTTCTTCCTTGAATATCTAGAAGCTTTTCTCTATCTATCCATCCTTCTAATTCTGGTTTGCTAGGTGGTAATAGTTTTGCTGATAACGGTCTAACTATCAACTCATCCATACCTGATAATTTTTTTACCTTTTCTAAAGCTGCAGAATTTTGTGACATAGGTCTTTGACCTAATACTTCTCCAGATATTACAAAATCTGCATCATACTCTTCTAAAAGTTCTCCTGCTACTTTAAACATAAGAGAGTGGCAATCTATACAAGGATTCATATTTTTTCCTCTTCCATAGACAGGATTTTTTACCACTTCAGTATGTCTTTTTTCAAAATGTACATACTCCACTTTTATTCCTAATTGTTCCGCCATTTTCTCAGCTTTTTCATTTTTTCCACCAAAAAAATGTGATACAAAATTTAATGCAATAACATCAATTCCTTGATCTTTTACAACTTTTATTGCCAAAGCACTATCCAATCCTCCTGAAAATAATGCCAATGCTCTCCTTCTTTTTTCCACTTCTACCTCTCTTCTCTTCCAAAATCCTTGAATATTCTTGGGTTCATAGTCTTTTTATCTTCATAATAAACTTTCATACTCTTAGGAACTATTGTATAAACTTTTTTACTAATTACTAGATAATTAGATTCCTTTACAGTCATAGCTCCTGACAAGAAATTCATAAGTCTAATTGCTGTATCCTCATCTAAATACTCTAGATTTAATGTTACCATCTTATCTGCTCTTATATAATCTACTATTTTCCTACAATCAGAAAATGCTTTTGGATCTAAAAATATTGTTTGACAATTACTTCCACTACTAACCTCATTTTCTAAACTTGAACTCTGTTTCTGCTTAAATCCTGTATGAGTAATATGCGGAACTGGAGTAGATTCAACTTCGTTTTGAACTGTACCGCCCTTATTTATCTCAATTTCTGTTATTCCACTATCTTCGAATTTTAACTCTTCATCCTCTTCGATTCCATCTGGAAACCCAAAAAACTCCTTAACATTATCAAAAAGCTTTTTCTTGCTCATCTCTACTCTCCTCCTATTTCTCATATATTTTTCTACCTACTCTTATGAGAGTAGCACCCTCTTTTAGGGCTAATTTATAATCATTTGTCATACCCATAGATAGCTCTGTAAGTTGACCCTTAAAGTATCTTTCATTTAGCCCATCCTTTATCTCTCTAAGTCTTCTAAATACTCCTATCACCAACTCTTTATCATCTGTAAATGGAGCCATTGTCATAAGACCTATGATATTTATGTTATCCAATGCCATAAGTTCTGGTAACTCAACATATAGATCCTCTATATTATATCCCTCTTTACTCTCTTCTCCAGCTATATTTATCTCCAATAGAACATCTATCTTTCTGTTATTTTGAAGAGCTCTTTTATCAATCTCCTGAGCTAGAGAAAGCTTATTTACAGAGTGTATCAATTTGATAAATGGGGCTATATACTTAACCTTATTTTTTTGAAGATTCCCTATAAAGTGCCACTCAATATCATCTTTATTTTCTGAGTTATATTTTTCATACTTCTCTTTGATAACCTGTGCCTTATTTTCACCAAATGCTCTTACATTACAGTTCAATATTTCATCCATGATATCTGATTGTACATATTTAGTAACTGCAATAAATTTTACTTTTTCAGGATATATTGAATAATTTTTTATATCCTCTTGAATATCTTCAATATTCTTCTCTATACTACTCATCTTTCAACTCCATTTAAATAAACTTATCTAGAACATCATTAGCAAGCATTATCCCCTTTCTTGTGAGAAGAAAATGCTCTTCTACTCTATATAAAAGACCTTTCTCTTTCAATTCTAGACATTTTTTTAAATATTTCTCACTTGGAACTACTCCCTTTTTTAGAAGTCTGAATCCCAACATATATTTATATTGCTCCTTTGAGTCTAAATCTACAAATTCACTTTCCAATATTGGTATTTCTCTTTTATCTATATTATCATAATATTTAGAAATTTGCACCTGATTTTTGTATCTCTTTTTATCTATATATCCTGAAGCTCCCAATCCTATTCCCAAATACTCTCTATTTTCCCAGTATTTAGAGTTGTGTCGAGCCTCTCTATTAGGTAAACAAAAATTGGAGATCTCATAGTGAATATATCCCATCTCTTGAGATTTATCTATTATATATTCAAACATTTGAGCTTCCAATTCATTCTCAGTTTCACTGTACACTCCCTCTTCTAATTTTTTAAAAAACGGTGTCCCCTCTTCCCAAATCAATGAGTAGATTGAAAAATGGTCAGGTCTTAATTCTAGCAATCTATGTAGATCTGATTTCACTGCTTGTAAACTTTGATTTGGAAGTGAAAACATAAGATCTAAACTTATATTCTCAAAGCCAGCTTCCCTAGCTTGTAAATAAGTCTCTATTCCCTCTTTAGAGCTATGCATTCTTCCTAATACTTTTAACATCTCATCATCAAAAGTTTGAATTCCAATACTCACTCTATTTATTCCAGCCTTTTTAAATCCTTTCAACTTTTCTAAATCTACAGTTTTAGGATTTATCTCCAAAGTTACCTCTGCTCCATCTTTTATCTTTAATCTTTTTATTATCCTCTCAACATCTTCACAATCTAAAAGAGAGGGAGTTCCCCCTCCCAAGTAGACTGTATCATACTCATATTCAGGATATAAGTTTATCTCTTTTAAAATATAATCCACATATTTTTTCCTATCTCCTTCATTTGATTTGAAAGATAGAAAATCACAGTAATTACATTTATTCATACAGAAAGGAATATGGATGTAAACTCCATCTAACATCATTTCCTCCTAACTATAATGTATCTATATATTTTATAAATTCCTCTTTTACATATTGAAGTTTTTCATCAGCTTTTTTATTGTCTGAATCTACAACACACAAGTAGTATTTTATTTTTGGCTCTGTTCCAGAAGGTCTAACTGTAATATATGTCTTATCTTCTAAGATAATTTGAATAACATCAGATTTTGGTAATTCAATTCTCTTCTCTTGACCTGTTAAACAATCCTTTTCCACTTGTAATTTATAATCTTTAATTATAGATACTTTCTTACCACATATTACTGTATGAGCTTTATTTCTCATATTCGCCATTATTTTTCCAATTGCCTCTAGTCCTGATTTTCCTGTTTTTGTTACAGAAACAGTTTCCTCTTTATACCAACCATATTTCTCATATAATTTATTTAACTCTCTGTATAGAGTCGATCCTATACTATCATAGTAAGTAGCCATTTCAGCTATCATAAGAGAAGCTACAACTGCATCTTTATCTCTTACATGAGTTCCAACTAAGTAACCTATTGACTCTTCAAATCCAAATAGGAATGTTCCATCTAACTCTTTATTTTCAAACTGTCTAATCTTTTCTCCGATATATTTAAATCCTGTCAATGTTCTAAATAGTTGTACTCCCTTATCTTTAGCTATGACATCTAACATTGGTGTTGAAACAATAGTTGAGATTACAGCTCCATTGGCTGGAATATCTTTTCTCATCTTTAAAAGATAGTTCATCAATAAGATTCCCAATTGATTTCCATTAGGGTAGTACCACTCATTATTGTCATCTTTTATTGCTATTCCTGTTCTATCTGCATCTGGGTCATTAGCTAAACATAGAGTTGCTCCCACTCTATCTGCTAACTCTGTACTCAATTTAAAAACAGCTTTATCCTCTGGATTAGCATATGAACAAGTTGGGAACATTCCATCTGGCATCTCTTGTTCTGGAACTGTGTATACAGACTCATACCCCATCTCTTTCAATACTCTCTGTACTGCTACTCTTCCTGTTCCATGCAATGGTGAGTACACTATTTTAAACTCTTTTTTATTTGGTAAATCTCTATTTATAGCCTGTTTTTCAACTTCCTCTATAAATCTATCATCTACTTTTTTCCCTATATATTCTAGTAATCCTTGAGCTATAGCTTCCTCTTCACTTATAATCTTTATATCTTTGAATAGATCAACAGAGTTTACAGCATTTACCACTCCACTTGCTTGTGGCTCTACTATTTGAGCTCCATCTTCCCAATATACTTTGTATCCATTGTACTCCTGTGGATTGTGTGACGCTGTTACCATCACTCCAGCTTGAGCTTTTAACTCTCTAGTTGCAAAAGAAAGCTCTGGAGTAGATCTTAAAGATTCAAATAGATAAGCTTTTATCCCATTTCCTGCCAAAACAAGAGCTGTATTCAAAGCATATTCAGTAGATCCTATTCTACAATCATAAGCTATTGCTACCCCTTTTTTAGCTCCCAACTCTCCAGTAGATTTTAAGATATAATCAGCTAATCCTTGAGTTGCCTTTCTTATATTGTAATTATTGATTCTATTCCTTCCAACTCCTCTTATCCCTCTCATTCCAGCAGTTCCAAAACTTAAATCAGTATAGAATCTGTTCTCTATCTCTTTTTCGTCATCCTTTATATTTAAAAGCTCCTCTCTGTCTTCTTTTGTTACAACATCAGAGTTCAACCATATTTTATAATAATCTAAATAATTCATAAGTTACCTCCTCAATACTCTTTTATTACTATGTTTATATTATACCTTATTCTTCAAAAATATTTAACATTTTATTAAAAAATTTACAGATTTTTTTATTTATCTTACCATCTAAAAAAATAAGAGAGGCTTATCACCTCTCTGTTATATTAAGCTAAATGTAAATAGTGAGTTGATACCAAGAAAAATACTATCAAAGCACAGGCATCAATTATAGTTGTAATCAAAGGACTGGCTATAATTGCTGGATCTAATTTAAATCCTTTTGCCACTATTGGAAGGGTACTTCCCACTCCTTTAGCTATTATTATTGTAATAAATAAACTTAAAGATATTGCAAAAGATACTGTATAATCTATGTCACTTAAATAATAAATTATTAAAAAGTTTACTACTGATAAAACTAAACCAATAACTATACTTACTCTTAACTCTTTCCAGAATATCTCTTTAATATCTGATAGTTCAATCTCTTCTAAGGCGATACCTCTTGTTATAAGAGTAGAAGCCTGAGCTCCTGCATTTCCACCTGTTGACATTAGCATAGGTATGAATGAGATCAATACCATAGCTGATTGTAAAACTCTCTCATATGTCCTAATTATTATCCCTGTAAAAGTTGCAAGTATCATCAAAATTAAAAGCCACCCTATTCTCTGTCTTACTAAAGAAAAAACTGACTCTTTCAAATACTCTTCATCTGACGGAGCCATTGCTGCCATCTTTTGTAAATCCTCTGTGTACTCCTGATCAATAACGTCAACTACATCATCTATTGTGATAATTCCAACAAGTCTATCTTCATTATCCACAACTGGCATAGATGTCAAGTCGTACTTTCTAAAGTCTGAAGCAATATTTTCTTGATCATCAGTTGTACGACAACTTATCACATTTGTCTCCATTGCCTCTATAAGTGGTACATCATCATCTAAGAAAATCAATTTCTTTAATGATATATACCCCACAAGTTTTCTCTGATTATCTATTATATAACAGATATCAATTGTCTCATTATCAATTCCAAATCTTTTGATAGAGTGTAATGCTTGTCCAATATTCATATCATTTTTTAGTGAAACATACTCAACTGTCATAACACTACCAGCACTATTTTCTGGATATCTTAAAAACTGATTTATAAGATTTCTCATATCAGATGTAGTATTTTGTAAAATCTTGTCTACTACATTAGCTGGCATCTCTTCAATAAAATCCACAGTGTCATCAATGAACATATCATTTATGATATTACGTACCTCTTCATCAGTTATATTTTCAATGATCTCCTGCTGTTTATCAGAAGAAAGATAGCTAAAAATATCAGAAGATAAACTCTTGGGTAAAATTCTAAAAAGTTTCAACCCCTGTTCTCTACTCATATCTTCAAAGTACTCAGCTACATCAACTGGTTGCATATCAGTTAATACCTCTCTAACTTTGTTTAGTTGATTCGTCTCTAATAAATGAAAAATATCTTCCAACGGAACCTCCATGTATAAAACCTCCATATATAAAAATCTCTCTTATTATAGATTACCATTTTAATTAGAAAAAGGCAAATAAAAATTCTATATCACTACAAATTAATCCTTAAATATTGTATAATATAAGTGAATGAAAAAATTAGGAGGCTAGTAATGAATATAAAAACTAGAGTTATCAGCCTAATTAAAGAGGTTGAAAATGGAAAATATTCCAATATAGCTCTCAATGAGTATTTTAAAGAAAATTCCTTATCTAAAAAAGAGAGAGGATTTATCACTGAACTTTTTTATGGAGTGATTAGAAACAAAATTTTCCTTGATTATGAGATTGAAAAGAGAACTACATCTGTAAAAAAGGATTGGTTAAAAAATATGTTAAGAATCTCTATGTATCAGATGAGTTTTATGAATAGTGATGATAAAGGTGTCATTTGGGAAGCCACAGAATTATCTAAGAAAAAGTTTGGTGTCCCTGTAGGAAAATTTGTAAATGGAGTTTTAAGAAGCTATCAAAGAGAGTGGAAAGATGATGTAAAAGATTTAAAAGAGGGTGGAGAAACTCACATCTATCTATCATATCCACAGTGGTTTTATGAAAAACTTATTGGTGAGTATGGTGTCAAAGAAGGAGAGTTATTTCTAAAATCGCTAAAAAAAATACCATATATAAGTTTTAGAGTTAATACTTTAAAGTATACAACTGTTGAATTTGAAAAGTTATTACAAGAGAAGAAAATCGATATTATAAAAAAAGTTGATACTGTCTACTATGTTGACTCTGGAATATTACTATACAGTGATGAGTTTAAATCTGGTAAGATAATTGTTCAAGATGGATCTTCATACCTTTCAGCTAGAAACTTAGATCCTAAAAGTGGAGAATCAGTCTTAGATACTTGTAGTGCACCAGGTGGAAAAACAGCAGTTTTAGGGGAACTTATGAAAAATAAAGGAGAACTTTTAGCCCTTGATATCTACCCACACAAATTAAAACTTATAGAGGAAAACTGTAAAAAATGTGGTATTACCATAGTTCAACCTGTGAAGATGGATGCTAGAAAACTTAATCAACAGGGTAAAAAATTTGATAAAATTCTAGTAGATGCACCTTGTAGTGGATATGGTGTACTTAGAAAAAAACCTGAATCTATATATAATAAAACCTCTGAAAATATAGAAGAACTTGCTAAGTTGCAGTTTGAAATCCTAGAGTCAGCCTCTCAAATCTTAAAAGAGAGTGGTGAGTTAGTATACAGTACTTGTACAATTTTAGCTGAAGAAAATGGTAAAAATATTAAAAAATTTTTAGAAAAATACCCTGAATTTACTACAACTGATCTTTATATTCCTGAAAATGTAAATGGAACTTTTGATGAGGTAGGTGGATTTACTGTAGATTATAAAGAGGAGATCCTAGATGGATTCTATATCGTAAAATTAAAAAAGAGAGGAAAAGAATGTTAGAAGAGTTAAAAGAAGCAAATAGATATATAATTGATAAGATTAAAGAGAAAGACACACTTATTCTTGAGATGGAAAAATATGCTGAAGAGTTTAATGTTCCTATTGTGACGAAAGAGGTAGCTGAATACTTAAAATTTATAGTTAAAAGTCACCAGTTTAAAAATGTTTTAGAGGTGGGGACTGCTATTGGTTACTCTGGAATCATTATGGCTAAAGAGATTCAGAAAAATGGTGGAAAGCTATATACCATTGAGATTGATGAGGAAAGATTCAATCTAGCTCAAGAAAATTTTAAAAAATCTAATTTAGATAATATAATCTCTATTAAGGGGGATGCTGTAGAGGAGATTAAAAAAATTAATGATAAGTTTGACTTTGTTTTTATAGATGCCTCAAAAGGACACTATATGGAATTTTTTGAAGATTCTTATAAGCTTCTTAATGAAAATGGGATCATATTTATCGACAATATTATGTTTAGAGGTTATCTATACAAAGAATATCCTAAAAGATTCAAGACAATAGTTAAAAGATTGAATGAATTTATTGATTATCTCTATAAAAGAAAGGGAGGGGAGTTTGTACTTCTTCCTTTTGGAGATGGAATAGGACTATACAGAAAAAAATAGTTGTATCTTACTGAGGAGAAGAGTGGATTACAAGCACTCTTCTCCTTTAATATTTCTAAAATATTTACATAGTAGATAGGTTAAAAATATGGTATAATTTTTTAACAGAAGATTTTATTGTAAGGAGATTATATGAGTAAAAATTTAAATGATATAGATATTAAAGTTATAAAATTTCTCTTATCTGCTGGTGTCTATAGTGAATTAGCAATAGTTAAAAACTTAGGAATCAGCTATGAAGAGTTATCTCAATCCTTTGAAAGACTTACAAAAGAAGGATACTTAGAAACATATGAAGAGTTTCAAAAGAGAGAGAATGAGGAGTGTTCTACTTCATCTGGTTGTGGTGGTTGCTCTAAAGATAAAAAAAGTTGTGGTTCATGTTGCTCTAATGCTCCAAAAGATTACTCAGATGTAAAGATAATTACTTGGAAAGCAATAGATGAATTTCAAGAATAAATTACTATATTATAGGGGGCATAAATGTTTTTAAAAGCAGTAGAAATTTTTGGTTTTAAATCCTTTGGAGAAAAGGTTTATATAGAATTTAATAGAGGACTTACCTCAATTGTTGGTCCTAATGGAAGCGGTAAATCAAATATACTTGATGCAGTACTTTGGGTATTGGGAGAGCAATCATATAAAAATATAAGGGCTAAAGAGAGTGCTGATGTTATCTTCTCTGGTGGAAAAGATAAAAAGCCTATGAATTTTGCAGAAGTTTCTCTGTATATTGACAATAATGATCGTTTTTTGCCAGTTGAAAATGATGAAATTAAGATTACTAGAAAATTACATTCAACTGGTGAAAATGAGTACTTTATAAATGATACAAAAACTAGATTAAAAGATATTGGAAATCTATTTTTAGATACTGGAGTTGGTAAAAGTGCTTACTCTGTAATTGGGCAAGGTAAAGTTGAAAGAATAATAGGTTCATCTTCAAAAGAGATAAAAAGTATAATTGAAGAGGCTGCTGGAATCAAAAAATTCCAAAGTCAAAAAAATGAAGCTATTAAAAATTTAGAAAATGTTGATTCAGAGTTAGAAAAGATTGATTTAATTCTAAAAGAAGTGGGAGAGAATAAAGAGAGAGTTGAAAAACAAGCTAGTAAAGCTCAAGAATACCTTAATCTAAAAGAAAACAGAGACTCCCTTGCTAAAGGAATATACAGTTGTGAATATGAAGCTAAAAACTCCGATCTTTCTAGAGATCTTTCAAATTATGAGAAATTATCTGAAGAAAATTCAAATCTACAAGTTGAATTTCAAGGGATAGAAAAAAGATTAGAAGCTATTGATAAAGAAAAAGCCACTTTGAAAAAGTATATTGAAGAGAATGGAGATAAAAATCAAGAGTTAAAAAAGGAGATTGATGAGAAAGAGAGAGAGAAAGTAAGAGTTGTTGAGAGATGTGCTGGTTTTAAGAGAGAGATTATTGAAAAAGAGGAAAACTCAAAACAAAATCACACTAGACTAGAGGAAAAACAAATTATTCTTAATAATTTAGATAAAGAAACATTGGAGATAGAAGATAGAATTAAAACTCTCTTTGAAGAGAATCAAGTTTTTGAAAATGAGATAAAAAATTTAGAAAAAGAGAGAGAAAACTTCAATATAGCTAGAGAACTTAAAAAAAAGAGAAGTATGGAGCTAGAATTAGAAAAAATGAAACTCCTAAATGATATTGAAAATTCTAGCAGAAGAGCTAAGGGAAGTAGCAATAAGATTGGCTCATTGCAAAAGGAGTTAGATGATAGTAATAAAAAAATGGAGATAGCTGAAAAAGAACTTACTCTATCTAAAAAATCTAAAGAGGAAAAAATATTAACTCTTGAAAAAACTAAGGAGAGAGGTGTCTTTTTAGAGAGCGAGATCAGTAAATGTAGCCAAGAGATGAATAGACTTTCAGAGATTATTAGAACCTCTGAATATGATGAAAAGAGATTTTCAGCTAAACTCCAAGCTCTACTTAGAATGGAAGAGAACAACGAGGGGTTTTTCAAAGGAGTTAAAGAGGTTTTAAACAGTAAAATTCCTGGAGTGGAAGGAGTTTTCATCTCACTTGTTAATGTTCCAGAGAAATATATGAAAGCTATTGAAGCTGGTGTACCTGGAAATATACAGGATATAATTGTTACCACAAGTGATGTAGCTAAAAAAGCTATTGATATCTTAAAGGAAAAAAAGTCTGGAAGAGCCTCCTTTCTAGCCTTAGATACAATTAAAGTAACTCCTAAAAAAGAACCAAATATAAATCTTCCTGGAGTGATTGGATTAGCTTCAAATTTAGTAAATACAGAAGCAAGATTTAAAATTGTTGCTGATTTTATTTTAGGAAATCTTTTAATAGTTGAAAATATGGATACTGCCTTAAAAATTATTAAAAACTCTATGTTTGGTGGAAATGTTGTAACTCTTGCTGGAGAATTATTGAGTTCTAGGGGTAGAATTACAGGTGGGGATTCTGGTAACTCCACTGCTAGTCTTTTATTTGAGAGAAAAAAAGAGATTAAACAACTTAAAGAGCAAGTTGAAAAACTACAAACTTCTATTACTCAAGGAATAGAAAAGCAAAACAAAATAAGTAAAGATCTTGAAAATTATGAGAATGAGATAGATAAATTAGACTCTACTCAAGAGGATTTAAGAAAGCAGTGTAGAATTGCACAAGAGTATTTTGAAGATTGTAATTCAAAAGTTGAAAGAATCAGTAAAGAGATTAGAACAATAAAATTAGAACTTGAAGATGAAATAAGATACAATGAGGAGTTTGAAAAGAAAATTATCAATTCCAATAGTGAAAAAGAAAGAATTACCACTATAATTGAAAATCTCAAAAAAGAAGAAGAGGAAGATATTGTTAAAACTCAAGAGATCAATGTTATTATAAATAGCAAAAGAGAGGAATTTGCTGATAAAAAGATCATCTTCCTAAACTCTCAAGATAGAGTTAACCAAATTGAAAAGGAAAAAGAGAGGGAAAAAAGAGAGTTTTTTCTACTCTCTTCTGAAAGAGAAAATTTAAAAAACAAAATCTCTCAATTAAAAGTTGAAATTTCAACTCTTGAAAAACAAGAGAAGAGTTTAACATCTGAAATCAATGAAAGAGTTTTAAAGTATGAGAGTGAAAATAGTGAGATAACTCTAAAAAAACAGACTAATGAAAAACTACTAGAAGAGGAGCATAGTCTGTTAAAAACAAGAAAAGAACTAGATAGCTACCTTCTACATAAAAAAGATAGCTTAAACAAATTAATTGAATCTATTAATAGGTTCAAGCTAGATCTTGAAAAATTGGGTGAAAATCTTGAATCTCTTGAAAATATAGAAGGGTTAGAGATTGATATAACTAATTTAAAATCAGAGAAAGAGAGATTTAAAACTCTAGATAACCAACTAAGAAACTTCCAAGCTGTAAATCTATTAGCAATTGAGGAGTTTAAAGAGTTAAATGAAAAATATACATTCTTAACTACACAGAGAGAGGATTTAGTCAATGGTAAAACTGTGTTACTAAATTTAGTTAAAGAGATAGATACAACTATTCATGATAGATTCTTTACAGCATATAAATCTATTGATGAAAATTTTAATAAGATGTGTGTGGAAACTATAAACAATGCTGAAGGAAAGTTAATTTTAAATAATCCTGATAACTTTGATGAGTGTGGTATTGAGATATATATTAAGTTTAGAAATAAAAAAAGACAATCTTTGTCCTTATTGTCTGGTGGAGAGAAATCAATGGTAGCTATTGCTTTTATCATGGGAATTTTTATGTTCAAACCAAGTCCATTTACATTCCTTGATGAGATTGAAGCTGCTCTTGATGAAAAGAATACTAGAAAACTTATTGGAAAATTAAAAGAATTTACAGATAGATCTCAATTTATATTAATTACTCATAATAAGGATACAATGAGAGAATCAGAGAGTATTTTCGGTGTAACTATGAACAAAGAAATAGGAGTTTCTAAAATAGTACCTGTAAGGTTTTAGAAATACCTTGACTTTTTACTTTTACTAGGGGTACAATATAGAGCAAAACATTTTTATTCAAGGAGTAATAATGAGGATATTATCATATATATATTATCTCATCACCTCTTTTAGGAATTTTCTCTTTGATAAAGAGATACTTCCCATAAAAAGAGTTGACGGAGTAGAAGTTATCTGTATAGGAAATATAACAGTAGGTGGTACTGGTAAAACCCCTGCTGTACAATACTTTGTTAAAAGACTACAAAAAATGGGAAGAAAAGTAGCTGTGGTTTCTAGAGGATATAGAGGTAAGAGAAAGAGAGAGCCACTTCTGGTCAGTGATGGTTTTCAAATATTTGCAACCCCTAGAGAGAGTGGAGATGAACCATTTATCCACGCTTTAAATCTCAAGGTTCCCATAATTGTTAGCTCAAATAGATATAAGGCTTGTATGTTTGCTAAAAAACATTTTGATGTTGATACCATTGTACTAGATGATGGATTTCAACATAGAAAACTCTATCGTGATAGAGATATTGTCCTTATTGACGCTACAAATCCTTTTGGTTGGGGAGAACTTCTTCCTAAGGGTATGTTAAGAGAGGATTTTAAAAAGGGAGCACAGAGAGCTTCTGAATTTATAATCACAAAATCTGATCTAGTTAGTGAAAGAGAAGTTGAAAGAATAAAAAAATACTTAAAGAAAAAGTTAGGCAAAGAAGTTTCTACTGCTAAACATGGAGTTACATCACTTTGTGATTTAAAAGGAAATCAAAAGCCTTTGTTCTGGATAAAGGGAAAAAGAGTTCTACTGTTTTCTGGTCTAGCAAATCCTTTAAACTTTGAAAAAACTGTGATCTCTCTTGAGCCTTCTTACATAGAGAGAGTGGATTTTATGGATCATCACAACTTCAAAAAGAAGGATATTGAACTCATACAAAGACGTGCTGACAGTATGAAAGCATCTTTTATAATTATGACAGAAAAGGATCTTGTTAAGTTACCTACTGACATGCCTATGGAAAACTTTTTTGTACTTAAAATAGAATTTAAACTGTTGGAAGATAATAGTTTAAAAGGAATTGGAGGAAATAAAGAAAATGCAATTTGATATGCTTAATATAATTAAAGAGAAAAAGGAGCAGGAGCTTGTAGTACTTTTAAAAAAGTATGGTAAGATTCAACTTTTAAGTAAATCTGCTCAATTTTTAGATAAAAGAGCATATATTACTATTGATACTTTAGGAAATTTAAAGAGAAAAAGAGGTAGTTTAGCTCTTCCTGTATCTGCTTTTTTAGATGAAGCTGAGCTAATTGCTGAGATTATTGATTCAAGTGATGTAAAAGAGAGACAAAACTACGATAAAATTGAAAGATTTTCTAGTTTAGATATTGAAAAAGTGAAATTAAACTTGATAAAAACACTGTTTAATGGAAGCTATGACTTTGCTAAAAAATATGGAAAAGAACTTTTTTTAAGAGATAAAGATGAGTTTTTTAGGCTTCTTGCTAACTTCTCTCTAATAGGAGAGAGCAGTAACTTAAAACCTTTAATGGTTCTTGCTCTAAAAAGATCTATGCTTGAATTTGACGAGAATATATTCTCACTATTTATCTCTTATTTTAGTAAATATAGAGATAATACTTCTAACTATGAAAGAAGTGCAGATATTAGTATTGAAATCTCAGAGCTTAAAACAATGCTTAAAGATAAGCAAGAACTTCTTAACTCTCTTGAAGGTTTAGGAATACTATCTTCTCTAACTCTTTTAGAAGAGATAAAGGTAGACAATTACAATAGATCTTTAAATAAATTAAAATTTGAAATTGAGAACACAGTTTCATTTACTCCATTGACTGAGAGAGAAAGAAAGCTTTTAAACTATTTTTTGTAGGAGG
>JAHHSZ010000042.1 GCA_020024915.1 Fusobacterium sp.
AAATTATAGTATTTTGGTATGTAATAAAAATTATTCTCTTTTTCCTGTGAAGCTAGGAAATTGCATGGTGCTGGATAGATATTAACCCCATCTAACTTCTTTTGAAAAATAAACATACTTCTTTTCATATGAGTTGCTGAAGTTATCAATATTACATTTTTTACTCCATCTTGTTCTAATTTTTTCTTTATTAATAGAGCATTTTCATTTGTATTCTTACTACTTTCTTCTATTATAATATCCTCTTCTTTAACTCCAAGTTCCTTAAGCTCTCTAGCATATACTGAACTCTCACTCTCTTGATTTTGTAAAGGTGTTCCCCCTGAAATATATGTTTTTTTAGGATATTTTCTCTAGTACTCTGCTGTCTTTAAAAACATATAACCTCCTCTAATAGTATTTAGAAAAAAAGCTACCTCTGTAAGGTAGCCTATGATCTTTATACTTCGATTATATATTAACAAATATTAAAAGTCAAGTTTTATACTATATTTCGTCCCAACCTTCAATAGAAGAGCTCATATTATAACTTGTAACAGTTCCTTCAAAGAAATTAGCCTTTACATTTCCATCTCCCTCTGTATCAGCAAATCTCTCTAAATGTTTGTATGGATTTTTACTGTATCCTTCATATATTGATGCTAATCCAATCCCCTTAAGTCTTTCATTAGCCAACCATTTAGTATAATCCTCTGTACTCTTTTCTGTTATTCCCAAAATATTTGCTCCAATTATGTGATTTGTCCAGATGATCTCCTGTTCAACAGCTTTTTTAAACATCTCATAAATGCTATCCTCTTGGAAAAAATTAGGATTTTCATTTTTTATCTCTTTTATCATCTGTTGAAATATAACTACATGAGAAAGTTCATCTCTATTTATCAATCTTATTATATCAGATGTTCCCATCATCTTATTTCTACTTGCTAGTAGATAGAAAAAATTAAATCCATTATAGAAGTACAGTGATTCCAATAGGTAATCTGCTATCATAACCTTTGCAAAATTCTCATCACTTGGACCCTCTATAAATTTTTGGTATATTTCAGCTATATAGCTATTTCTCTCAAATAATACCTTATCATCTCTCCATTTGTCGTATATATAGTTTCTTGTCTCTTTTGGGAGAATAGATTCTATTATATACTGATATGATTGTGAATGTATAGCCTCTTGGAATGTTTGAATTGATAAAATCAAATTTATCTCAGGAGCTGTAATATAATCTGAAACATTTGGTATATTATTTGTTTGTATACTATCTAAAAAGATTAAAAAAGATAGTATTCCATCATATGCTTCTTTTTCATATGATGTCAAGTTATTATAATCAACTCTATCCTGTGTTAAATCTATTTTCTCTGGTATCCAAAAGTTTCCCATCATCATCCTATAAAGATGATTAGCCCAACCATATTTTACATTATTTAAGTTAAATATATTTGTACTATTTCCTTTTATAATCTTTCTTTCAGTTAGTGTATCCACTCCCATAGGATTAAACAGTTTTTTCCTATCCACTACAACTTTCACACTCCTCTTTCTCATTAACCATATTAGTATTTTTTTGAATTGTTCTAATATAATAAACTGATTTGCACCCCTCTTTCCAAGCTGTCAAAAAAGTTTCAAATATATCTTTAGCTCTTATATTTTTATTCAAGTCAAAAAGAAGTTCCATAGATACACCTTGGGTTGTCCATTTTCCTATTCTACTCATCATTTTTACATAGATTTTTGGATCTACATTTTTAAATTCTGGATAGAACCAAGCTCTCTCCTTTAGATATTTTACAACTCTTGGTACAGCTCCCTTTTGATTTTTCTCTATAAAAAATCTTGAAAAAGTTGGATTTACAGATGCTGTTGCTCCCATCAACAAAGAGGTTGATGTGTTTGGAGCCACTGCTGATAACTCTCCATTACGAATACCATACCTCTTAACCAACTCAAATACTTCCTGCCACTCTTTAGAATATTGAGAATTATTTTTATACCACTCTTGATCTTTTTGAAAAAATACTCCTCTATCCCACATAGATCCTCTAAAATATCTATACGCACCTCTCTCTTTAGCTAAAAGTGCTGAAGCTTTTACTGTATAAAGAGCTATCTTCTCATATAGAGCGTCTATCTCCTCCAAAGATTCTTCATATATCATAAACTCTTTAGCCATATAGTCAGCAAGTCCCATTGTTCCTACACCGATTGTTCTATAGTGAGAATTGTGTCTATCTGACTCTAAAATCGGGGTCTCTGTTAGATCTATTGTATTATCTAAGATTCTAACTGCTATTTTTGTAATCTCCTCTAACTCCTCTTTCTCTATTTCAGCCAAATTCATAGAAACTAAGTTGCAAGTATGTACTATTCCTAGATTTACACTTCTCACTCCTTGCTCCTCTTTCTCTGATCTTTCTTTATAATTTTTGCTTGGAGAAAAATTAGAAAAGCTCTCCATACATAGATTTCCATTTCCAATCATACCCATATGTTGGTTATGATTCATTCTGTTTGCACTATCTTTAAAGAAAATATATGGCATTCCTGTCTCTATCTGTACCTTCATAATCTCTCTAAATAGTTCTCTTGCTTTTATACTCTTTTTTAATTGAAGGGTAGTATCTCCTTCTATTTCAGTGTATACTCTCTCAAATTCCTCTCCATATAGTTCACACAATTCAATACCATACTTCATTCTTATCTCATATGGATCAATCAATGTCCAGCTCTCATTATTTTCTACTCTTTTCATAAATAGATCTGAAACAACAACTTGTGGATATATATCATAAGCTTTCGTTCTTTGATCTCCATTTTCTGTTTGTAGTTCTAAAAACTTTTCAATATCTAAATGCCAAGTATCTAAGGCTACTGTAACAGCTCCAGCACGTCTCCCCTGCTGATTCACTGCAACTGCTGTGTCATTTACTATCCTTATCCATGGAACTACTCCACCACTAGCATTATAGTAACCATTTACCATTGAGTTTTTTGCTCTTATTCTAGAGATATTTACTCCTACCCCTCCACCATTTTTACTGATCTTAGCAATTGTATCTATGTTATAAAAAATAGACTCTATATTATCGTCAATGGCTGTTATAAAACACGAAGATAGGTTTCCCTGAGGTATTCTCAAGTTAGCTAAAATCGGAGTAGCTAATGATATCTTTTTCAAAGATAGAGCATTATAAAATTGTTTTGCCACTTCAACTCTATTCTCCTCGTTTAAAGCCAACAACATTGCTATACACATAAATACTTCTTGAGGTAACTCACAAATATCTCCTCTATATTTCATCAAGTATCTATTTACTAACATATTAGCACCAGCATAATCATATAACATATCTCTCTCTGAAGCTATATAATTTCCTAATGCATCTATCTCTTCTCTAGAAAATTCCAGTAATCTACCATCATAAATACCTTTTTTTGTAAGTATCTCTATAGTTTGATAAAACTTTCCATATGAAAATCCTCTTTTATGAAAGACCTCTCTTTCTGTTTCCATCATCAAAAGTCTTCCAGCTACATATGTCCAATCTGGTTCTTCAAAACTGACCATACTAACAGCTTGATTTATTAATGTCTCCTGTATCTTTTTTGTCTTTATTCCCTCTTGATATATAGCATCTATATGGCTCTCTAATTCCACCATATTGACCTCTAATCCATCACAGGCTTTTATTAACTTCTCTCTTATTTTTTTTATATCTAATTTCTCTTTTATCCCCGCTCTATTCACACCCCATTTCATTACATTGCCTCTAAAAACTGTTCCATTGTATAATACTGACCATCTTTTTCTACAACAGGTGCTGACATTATTCTGGCTTTACTAGCCACAATCATAAGAGTTTTTAAATCATCACTATATTCATAAGCTACTTTTTTCTCATCTAATATCCCTTTTATTGTTTGACATCTGCTACAATTCTCTTTTCCATATATTTTTATCATTTTTTCTCCTAATACAATATATATTGATGTTTTTAACCTATTTTTACTACATGTAGTATTATGACATAAAAGATATACTTTTTCAAGTAGTTTTTAAATTATTTTTTATCCTCTTTACAACTCTCCATAAAAAAAGAGCTACCACAGTAATGGTAACTCTAAAAATATTTTTTATCTCATGTTCTCTTTATTGAATTTTTTTACAACTTCTAAAACTTCATCTGGTGTTTTTTGTGACATTACTTCTTCTACTAAAGCCTCACATTTAGCTTTATCTAAAGACATTATATTCTTCTTAATTCTAGGTATTGAAATAGCTGACATTGAGAATGCATCTAGACCCATTCCAAATAGGATAGCTGTTGCATTTTCATCTCCAGCAAACTCTCCACACATAGATATTGTTATTCCAGCTTCATGAGCTCCTTTTATTGCCATTCTTATTGCCTCTAAAACAGCTGGATTATATGTGTTATATAGGTGAGAAATATTTTCATTTCCTCTATCCACTGCTAATGTATATTGCGTTAAGTCATTTGTTCCTATTGAGAAGAAATCTACCTCTTCAGCAAAACTTCTAGCTCTGAAAGCAACTGCTGGAGTTTCTACCATTATTCCTAAAGCTATATTTTCATCAAACTTAGCTCCCTCTTCCTTTAATTCAGCTTTACACTCTTCTAGTATAGCTCTAGCTCTTCTTATCTCTGTAATATCCATAATCATAGGAAGCATTATTTTAATATATCCGAAAGCTGAAGCTCTTAATAAAGCTCTAAATTGAGTTTTTAAAATCTCTGTTCTATCTAGACATACTCTGATTGCTCTCCATCCAAGGAATGGGTTTTCCTCTTTTGGTAATTGCATATATGGAAGAGATTTATCTCCACCTATATCCATAGTTCTTATAGTTACTGGCTTTCCTTCCATCTTTTCAGCAACTATCTTATAAGCTTCAAATTGCTCATCTTCAGTTGGGAATCTATCATTATTCATGAAAAGGAATTCAGTTCTATATAATCCTATTCCCTTTGCTCCATTTCTTAATAATCCCTCTATATCTTTTGGAGAACCTATATTTCCCCAAGCTCCAACTTTTATTCCATCTTTTGATATAGCTTCTTTATCTTTTAATTGTTTTAAAAGCTCTTTTTCAGCAAAGAAGTTTTCTCTCTTCTCTTGATATTTTACAATCTCTTCCTCAGTTGGATTTATTACTATATCACCTTTTAAAGCATCTACTATAACAGTATCTCCACTGTTAACTAATGAACAAATATTTCCAGTTCCTACTACTGCAGGTAACTCTAATGATCTAGCCATAATTGAAGAGTGGGCAGTTTTTCCTCCAATTTCAGTTATGAAAGCTACTACATTTTGTAGATCAATTTGAGCAGTATCTGAAGGTGTTAAATCTTTTGCTGCTATTACTGTATTAGATGGTAGTGATCCTAAATCTAATATCTCTACACCTGCTACATTGTATATCCATCTCTTACCGATATCTCTTAAGTCTGCAGCTCTCTCTCTTAGGTACTCATCTTCTAAGTTAGCAAGCATTTCACAATACTCATCTATTCCTCTTTGTAATGCTGCTTCAGCACTTATCTCTTCATCATCTATGATCTCTACTACTTCATCAAATAGATCCTCATCTTCTAATAAAGTTATATGTCCATCAAATATTGCAGCTTTATCTTCACCTAATTTTTGAGCTGTTTTTTCTCTGATTTTTAGTAATTGCTCTTTTGATTTTTCTCTACCGTTTAATAATCTCTCTTTTTCACAATCAGAATCACATTTTCTCTTATCATCAATAGTTACTTCTGCTTCTTTATATAGAAATATCTTTCCAATTGCTATTCCGGGAGATGCTTCAATACCCTTAACTATTTTACTCATACTTTTTCCCTCACAATCATTGTCAATTATTTTTTCATAAAAAAGAAGGTACTTATAAAAAGTACCTTCTGTAGTGAAATTAGTCTTTTAAGTTTGCTAGAAGGTCTCCTAATTTTTCAACTGCCTCAGCTTCGTCAGCTCCTTCAGCATATACAGTCACTTTAGTTCCTTTTTTAATTCCTAATGAAAGTAATTTTAAAAGAGAAGTCCCTTTCACTTTCTTTCCAGCTTCATTTTCAACTTCTATTTGAGAAGAAAAAGTTTTTGCTAAGCTTACAAACTCGTTTCCTGGTCTAGTATGTAATCCAGTTTCATTTGTGATTTCAACAGTTTTACTTGTCATGTTTCTTCCACCCTCTCTTAATTTGTATTAAAAAAATTCTCTTATTATCCATAGACTACTTTATTTTACATCTTTTGTCAATATTTTTTAAATTTCTATATCAACTTTTTATTAATTTGTTCTATTTCAATTGACATTGTAATTATAATGATATATCATAAAATTAGAGAATTAATAACAAAATGGTGGTGAATTCAATTGGAATTAAATACTTTAAAAGAAAACGCTAAAGAGAAAATGAAAGGATTTTGTAACTTGTGTAAGGTATGTGATGGGGTATGGTGTGCTGGAAAAGTTCCTGGAATGGGTGGAACAGGAAGTGCATCATCTTTCAAAAGAAACTACACTAAATTAAAAGAGATCAACTTAATTCTAAAGACAATTCATAATGCTAAAGACCCTATTTTAAAAACTAGTCTTTTGGGAAAAGAGATTGATTTCCCAATATTAGGTGCTCCAATTACAGGTACTAAATTTAACATGGGTGGTGGAGTTACTGAAGAAGAATACTGTGAAGATGTAATTCTTGGATGTTTAGAAGCTGGTACTATTGGTATGATTGGAGATACTGGAGATCCAACTTGCTTTGAATTTGGATTAAAAGCTATAAAAAAAGCTAATGGCTATGGGGTAGCAATTATCAAACCTAGAAGTAATGAGGAGATAATAAAGAGAATAAGAATAGCTGAAGAAGCTGGAGCTATCTCTGTGGGAGTTGACTTAGATGGTGCTGGTTTAGTTACAATGAAACTATTTGGACAACCTGTTGGTCCTAAATCTATCTCTGAACTAAAAGAGCTAGTAACCTCTACAAAACTTCCATTTATTGCTAAAGGTATTATGTGTGTAGAAGATGCACTTGCTTGTGCTGAGGCTGGAGTTGACACTATTGTTGTCTCTAATCATGGTGGAAGAGTTTTAGACCATTGTCAAAGTAGTTGTGAAGTTTTAGAAGATATTGTTAAAGCAGTTGGGGATAAACTAACTATTTTAGCTGATGGTTCAGTTAGAGAGGGAGTTGATATCCTAAAATATCTTGCTTTAGGTGCTAAAGGTGTTCTAGTGGGAAGACCTCTTATCTGGGGATCTATTGGAGGAAGAAAAGAGGGAGTTACAACTATAATGAACACTTTAAAAAATCAACTTGTTCAAGCTATGATACTAACAGGTTGTGAAGATGTTAACTCTATCTCAAATAAAATAATAACAAGATAATGGAGGAGTTATGTTAGATAAAATAATGATAATTAACACTGGGGGAACTATAGGAATGGTCCATAGTGATGAAAATGATAGTAGTAGTCCTCTTCGTCCTGCCAATGATTGGAATGAGATTACCAAAGAACATCCTATTTTGAATAGATATTCTACTGATTACTATCAATTTGATCCTCTTATAGATTCTTCAGATATGTCTCCTGATATCTGGGTGGATCTAGCTAAATTCATAGGTAAACACTATGATGAATATCGTGGATTTGTTATTTTACATGGTACTGATACTATGGCTTTTACTGCATCAGCCCTATCTTTCATGCTAAAAAATCTAAATAAACCTGTTGTCTTAACAGGATCTCAAGTACCACTTCAATTCTCCAGAAGTGATGCTTTACAAAATCTGATAACTGCTATACATATTGCTGGAAATGAGATCTATGGAGTAAAACTTGTTCCAGAAGTTTGTATATTTTTTAGGGATACACTTTTGAGAGGAAATAGATCTAGAAAGATTGATGCTACTAATTACTTTGGTTTTGCCTCTCCTAACTATCCTGCTATTGCAGAGGTAGGAGCAGATATTAGAGTTATAAAAGATAGAATCTTACCTCTATCTTCTGAAAAATTTTATATAGACCCTGCCATAAATAATGAAGTAGTCATTCTTGAATTATTTCCAGGATTAAATCCAAGCTATTTAAAAAGTATATTTGAAACAAACAGTATAAAAGGAGTTATATTGAAAACTTTTGGAAATGGAAATGCCCCTACAAATAAAGAATTTTTAGATGTTTTAAAATATATCTCCTCAAAGGGAATAGTCATTGTAGATATTACACAATGTAGTAGGGGATTTGTTAAAATGGGGCTCTATGAAGCTAGTGCTAAGCTTACTGATGCTGGTGTAATAAGTGGTGTAGATCTAACCCCTGAGGCTGCTGTTACAAAATTGATGTATCTTTTAGGAAAAAAACTTCCTGTAGAAGAGATTAAAAGACTTATGCAAATAGATATTTGTGGAGAGCAAACTATCAATCAATATGATTTTATGTGTGATAAGTTTAAAACTAATGATTATAAAACTTATGAAACAGAAGTTACCATTCCAAACTCCTTAAAAAAAGAGGATTTAATAGAGGTTGTCGTAAGGATTAAAAATATCACTAGAAAAGATCCTACTAGAGAGGGAAATATATCTGTTACTATTACTGGAAATAACTATATGGCAATTAAGCAACTGCAGATAGATAACTATGTTAATAAAATTTTACCAATTGGTAAAAGAAACTTCCATGCTATATTTAATCATACTATTAAATCTCTAATTGATAAGAACGATATCTTGAAAATCAAGATTACAAGTAATATTGATATTTCAATTGAAGCAATTAAATTTTCCATATTTTCAGAATATTTAAACTAAATTCAAAACATAATTTTGGTAATTTTTATCCAAAATTATGTTTTTTTTATCTTATCACATAAAATTTCGGTTATTATTTGATCTTTCTTTTTATTAAAATTATATTTAAAAATATTGTTCATTATTTATAATTTTTATAATTCTACACTATTTCCTACAATAATATTTTAATATATTTTTTGAAATTAAAATCATATTTTTCGGTTGAAAAAAGATCAAAATGAAAGTATGATAATAATATATAGGAATTTTTCTAAAAGTTGGAGGAGATTAGAATGGAAAAATATAGATTAGAAAGCGACTCAATTGGTACACTACAAGTTCCTGTTGATGCTTACTATGGAGTACAATCATTGAGAGGAAAAAATAATTTTCATATTACAGGGTATGGATTAAATGATACATTTATCACTGCACTTGCTTATGTTAAAAAAGCTACATCAAGAGCAAACTTTGAAGCTGGAGTTATCTCTGAAGATGTAGAAAGAGCAATGATACAAGCTGCTGAAGAGATTATCAGTGGAAAATTTAGAGATCAATTTATTACTGATGTTATCCAAGGTGGAGCTGGAACATCAATGAATATGAATATGAACGAAGTTATAGCTAATAGAGCTAATGAAATTTTAGGTGGAGAGTTAGGAAAATATGATAAATGTCACCCTAATGATCATGTTAACTATGGACAATCTACTAATGACGTTGTTCCTACTGCCGGAAAATTAACTGTTCAGCTTTTAATAAAAGATTTACTTGTTGATTTACAATATCTATATGATACTTTACAAGCTAAGGGAGATGAATTTGATCATGTTATAAAAATGGGAAGAACACACCTTCAAGACGCTGTACCTATAAGACTAGGACAAGAGTTTAGAGCCTTCTCTCAACCTGTACTTAGAGATATTAAAAGAATATCTGCTGCTGTTGAAGAACTTACTTATGTTAATATGGGAGCTACTGCTGTTGGTACTGGTATCAATGCTGATGTGGAGTATGTTAAAAATGTTGTTAGAATACTTTCAGAAGTTACTGGATTTGATTTTAAACAATCTGCTGATCTTGTAGATGGAACTAGAAACCTTGATAGTTTTGTTTGGCTATCATCAGCACTAAAAACTTGTGCTGTTAACCTATCTAAAACAGCTAATGATATAAGACTTATGGCATCTGGACCAAAAGCTGGTCTTGCTGAGATACTACTTCCACAACAACAACCTGGTTCATCTATTATGCCTGGTAAGGTAAATCCTGTTATTCCAGAAGTTTTAAACCAAGTTTGTTTCCAAATTTTTGGTAATGATGTCACTATTACAAAAGCTGCTGAAGCGGGACAATTAGAATTAAACGTTTTTGAACCTGTTTTATTCTTCAATATATTCCAATCAATAGAGATCCTAAAAAATGGTATAGTTACATTTATAGAAAACTGTTTGAAAGGTGTCTCTGCACAAGAAACTAACTGTAAATATTGGGTAGATAGAAGTGTTGGTATAATTACAGCATTAAACCCACATATTGGTTATAAAAATGCTGCTGAAATAGCTAAAGAATCTATAAAAACTGGTGTACCTGTTGCTGAGATAGTTTTACAAAGAGGATTATTATCAAAAGAGGATTTGGATATTATCTTAAATCCATTTGAGATGACAAAACCTGGAATACCTGGTAAATCTTTATTAAAGAAAAGATAATTTATAAAATAGTTAAGATATAGAAATAAGCTGTTGCAACTGGTGCAACAGCTTATTTTGAGTTATACACTCCCCTGCCAAGGAACTATATTATATTCCTTTACTATTAAATAGTAAAGACGAAATTTCCATCTTTCATTATTGTGATCTCATTTCCTTGAGAATCCTCACCTATTATCTCCATATCCTCTGTTCCTATCATAAAATCTTCGTGAACTAAAGAGATATTCATTCCTCTTTCTTTTAGCTCCTTCTCAGAAAGATTTTCACTTCCCTCTATACACACTGGATATGCACTACCTAAAGCTAAGTGGCTTGAAGCATTTTCATCATATAAAGTATTATAGAAAATTTTTCTTGAATTAGATATTGGGGAGTTATAGTCTACTAAGGCTACCTCTCCTAGATAACTAGAACTCTCATCTGTGTTTAATAACTTTCCTAAGATCTCCTCTCCCACTTCAGCTGAATACTCTACTACTTTTCCATTTACAAATTTTAATCTAAATTGACTAATTGTATTGCCACCATAGATTAGAGGTTTACTACTAACTACTACACCATTTACTTTATCTCTGTGTGGCATTGTGAATATCTCTTCTGTTGGAATATTTGCTACAAAATAAACCCCAGATTTTGATTCTTCTCCTCCGCTTATCCACTTATGATTCTCTGGCAATTCTATCTCTAAGTTTGTTCCCTTTGCATTTTTATAGATTAATTTTTTAAATTTTTTATCATTTAAAAATGCTGTTCTCTCTTTCAAGTTATTGAGGTGTTTTTCCCACTCTAGTATAGGATTTTCTTCATCAGCTCTAACTATATTCAATATTAATTTCCATAGCTCTGACATTGCATACTCATCTTTTAACTCTGGGAAAACTCTATTTGCCCAAGCTTGTGTTGGAACAGAAACAACTGACCATTGATTACTATTTCCCATAACATTTTCATAATACTCTTTAAGAGCTACATTCTTAGCTTTTTGCTGTCTTGCTACCCTATCTGCATCAACATCTTTTAAAATATCTGGATCATTTGCATAGATACTTAGAAAAGCAGCTCCTTTTTTTCTATAGTACTCCAATGACTCTTTTTGCCACTCTGGAAAAATATCAAAAATCTCATTATCTCCATATAGATATCTATATTTTCCACATACCTCATCATTCCAATGTACAACAACTTCACCAGCACCCTGTTTATAGGCTTCATTTACAACTTGTCTAGTAAATTCATAAGTCTCAACTGGAGAATTAATTACTAAAATCTGCCCTTTTTGTATATTTAGCCCTTTACTTAAAATCAATCCAACATAATTTTTAATCTTTTTCTCCATAGCTAATCTCCTCCTACTCTGTTCTAAAAACTCCTTTTGAAATAAAATTATTTACATACCTTGCTGTTCCCATTTTTTTATGTATCTCTTTATGAATTAATGGGATTTTTAAGACCTCTTTGGCTTTTCCATACAAACACTCTTTATAATTTACTACTCCATCACTATACTCTCCTAACCATCTAGAGAATACTCCATATGGTTCAGTTCCAATTATTACTCCAACCTCTATTGATTTATCTAATTCAACACTATTTTTTTTATTTAAAAGTGCTAAAGGTTTAAAAATTTTATCTAATAGTGGAAATATTCTTTTTATTCTTCTATGTATCACAGAATCTCTCAAAGGTGCTGCTATAAATATTATCTTGTCCACTATTCCCTTAACCTTCTCATCTTTTAAGGTACTAGCTATTAGTTTTCCCCCTAGATCATACCCTACTAGAACAATCTCCTCTTTTTCATTAAGTCCACTATATTTTAAATCTAATAAAAAGTTTCTTAATATCTCTTGAGAAAATTTTATATCTGGAAATGTCAATGGAAAATTTAGATTTTCAACTCTATATCCCAATAATTCAAGGTGTTCTTGAAGAGGTATCATATCTCTATAACTTTGATTAAATCCGTGTATTAAAACAACTCTAAAATTCATCTTCTCTCCCTTCAAAATATATATTCTTCATCCTAATTATATCATTTTTATAAAAATATCTCTAGAAATTTTATTCTAGTCTACTTTAGAAAACATCTTAATAGCTTTATATGTTAAAATATGTTAAAATATGTTAGCCTTAAGTATTATACTAAAATTAGGAGGAAGATATGAAATTTTTAAGAAATTTTATAATTTTTATTTTATTTTTAAGTTTTTCTCTGCTTAGTTTTGCTATACAACTAGAGGATAGTAAAAACTTAGTTTCAGGAAAATTAGAAAATGGTATACACTACTATATCTATAAAAATAACAAACCAGAGAACAAAGCATTATTAAATTTAGTTGTTAAAACAGGTTCGCTAATGGAAGAAGACAACGAACAGGGAATAGCACACTTTATGGAACATATGGCATTTAATGGTACTAATAAATTTGAAAAAAACGAATTGATTAAATATCTACAATCTATTGGATTGAGTTTTGGTGGAGATTTGAATGCCTATACATCTTTTGACAGAACAGTCTATAAACTTCTTGTTCCTACTACTCCTAAAGAATTGGAAAATGGTTTTGAGGTACTAAGAGAATGGGCAAGTGAAGCAACTTTAGACTCTCAAGAGGTAGAAAATGAGAAAAAAATTGTAATAGAGGAATGGAGATTGAGTCAAGGTTTGGAACAACGTCTTGGAGATGTTCAGAAAAAAGCTATTTTTGAGGGATCAAGATACTATGATAGATTCCCAATTGGTCTACCTAAAATAATAAATGGAGCTAATAGAGAGCTACTTAAAGGTTTTTATCAAAAATGGTATCAGCCTGAAAACATATCTGTTGTAGCAGTTGGAGATTTTGATGTAAAAAAAGTAGAAGAGTACATAAAAAAATATTTTAATTATAGTAGTATGATTAAAGGTTCTATTCCTAAAGAGTATGAGATTAAAGATTTAAAAAATAAATTTATCACTTTTTCTGATGATGAGATAAGATATAACTCATTCTCAATTACAAAAATTTTAGATAGAGATATCATCAATAGTGAAGAGTCAATGAAAAAATTTATTATTGATCAACTTCTTTTTAATATTATTAACACAAGATTATCCAGTCTTCAAAAAAATAAAAATACTCCACTTTTAGAATCAATAGTTTATAAATATGATATCAGTAATTCTAAGGATATTTTTACGGCTACAACTATAATAAAAAATGACAAGCTTAAAGAGGGAATTACACTATTTAATCAATTTTTCAAATCTATCTCTAAAAATGGTGTTACTGATTATGAGCTTCAGTTAGAAAAAGAAAATCTTTTAAATAACTATAAAAATATACTAGCCAATAAAGATAGTATCACTCACGACAACTATGCTGACTCTTTAGTTGAGCATATTATGTCTAAAGAAAGTTTTTTAGATATTGATCAAGAGTTTGCTATATATTCTAAATTACTTGAGTCAATCAATATCTCTGAATTAAACAGTAGAGCAAGTGAGATTTTTCAAAAAGATTCTCTTTACTTTTTAACAACTAGTACTGAGCAAGGAAAAATTAATGATGCAGCCTTAAAAAATATTATAAATAGTAGTAAGGCATCTAAAGAAAATTTTGATTTTTCTATACAACCAGTTAAACTTCTACCGATAGAAACAACTGCTGGAACAATCACTAAACAAAGTAGTGGAGAGTATACTCTTTCAAATGGAATCAAAGTTTACAGTAAAAAAACTGATTTTGATAAGGATAAAATTCTAATCAAACTATTTAAAAAAGAAGGTAGCTCTAATGATGACTACTCTGGATTTATAAACTCTCTTATTACATCTATGGTAATTGAAAAATCTGGAGTAGGAAATCTTAATCCTAAAGATATTGAAATTTTTATGAAAGGGAAAAATTTTTCTATCTCTTCTTATATCAATGATTATGAACAAGGATTTTTAATTACAACAGATAGAGCTAATCTTGAAACAGCATTTGAATATATGAACTATTTAATATATCAGCCTAAAATTGATGATACAATATATACCAATTCACTTGAAGAACTAAAAGAGGGTATTTTAAATAGAAATAACTCTCCAAAAACTGTATATAGAGATGAAATTAATAAACTTTATAGTGGGAACAATCCTAGAAGAGCACCTTTAAATCTTAAGGATCTCAATTATCTAAGCAAAGATAATCTTCTAAAAGAGTATAAGAAAAAATTTAGTAATTTTTCTGATTACAGCTTAATTGTCGTAGGTTCATTTGACACATCAGCTTTAGAAGATAATTTGAAAAAGTTTATTGCCTCTCTTCCTATTAAAGAAGAATCTAATACTGTGAAACCATTAGCTTTAAATATTCCTAAGAACATTGTAAAAAAAGATGTCATTAAAGGTATAGATAAAAAAGCAATTGTCACTCTGATCTTTCCATACAACTCTCAATATGGTTATTTTGAAAAGACCCTTTACAATGGATTTTCACAGATCTTGGATATAGCCCTTATTGAAGATATTAGAGAAAAAATTGGTGGTGTTTACTCTATTTCATCAAAAACTCTACTCTCGCCTAATTACTATGGAGAAAACAAGATGATTATTGCATATAGTTGTGATACATCAAGAGTTGATGAGATAAAAGATGCTGTTTTTAAAACTCTAAATAATCTCCTGTATGAAGATATTGACAGTAAAAAAATTAACAGTATTGTAAAAAACTATGAATTATCATATAATACAGAGATTAAAGAGAATTATTTCTGGTTTAATTACCTATATCAAAATATAACCGTTCCGAATTATAAGATTGCTACTCCGACTGAGTATAAAACTCTTATGAATAGGGATAATCTATGGAAAGTCAATAGAAAAGCAATCAATTTAAACAACTATATTGATGTAACTTTAATTCCTGAAAAGGAAAATTTATAAATATTATTAGGAGGATATATGCCACATTTAAAAATTAGAGGTATGGCTAAAGAGCCAATTATTGAAAACAGCAAGGAGCTTATAGATGGACTTACTGATATAGTAAAATGCGATAGAACCTGGTTCACTATTGAGCATATTGACACTGAATATATTTTTGACGGAAAGATTGTTGAAGGATACACTTTTGTTGAACTTTTCTGGTTTGAGAGAACACCAGAAGTTAAAAAACAGGTTGCGGATTTTATAACTAAATTCATCAAAAAAATCAATGGAAATAAGGATTGTTGTGTAATTTTCTTCCCATTACAAGGAGAAAACTACTGTGACAATGGAGAGTTCTTCTAAAAATAATACAAAATTAAATAGATTATAAAAAGAAGTTGATTAGCTTTTCTGTTAATCAACTTCTTAATTTTATACACTCTTTTGATATCTCACCTATATCTCTC
>JAHHSZ010000043.1 GCA_020024915.1 Fusobacterium sp.
TTAAAAAGAGTAGCAGAAGATGGTGGATATTTTGTAGAGGCAGATTTACCTTCACCTACAATGGGATATCCAGGTGCTTTAGGAATAAAATTTACTGAAGAGGAAAAAGGAAACTGGCCAAAAATACTAAAAAAAGTTGAAGATACAGTTGTAGCTAAAAATGCTGCTGGAAGGATGGGAACTTGGGCATACTCATATAATTTTACATCTGCAATAGCTTTAGGTGATCATGTAAAAGATGTAATTGAAAATGGAACTGAGATTACAGATTTTGATGCTATTATCAAGTCATATAATAAATTTACTCCTGGTGCTGGATGGAATGGAAGTAATTATTCAGATGTAAATGGTGTAGAAAAAGATAATTTTTATCTATTGTATCAAGATACTTATGTTTTAGGAAAAGGTTATTTACATATGACAAGTGAAGAGGTACCAGAGAAATACTTTGAAATAAAATAATAGGGTGAGGGGTATTCATCCCCCTCATTTTTACATAAGGGGTGGAAATTTTGAAAGAAGCACTATTAAAAATTGAAAATCTTTCTAAGGCTTTTGGAGAGAATGTTGTATTAAAAGATATAAATTTAGAGGTAAATCCTGGAGAGATTGTTGGACTTGTTGGTGAAAATGGTGCAGGAAAATCAACTTTGATGAAATGTATATTTGGTATGCCAGTTGTATCAGAAACAGGTGGCTATGGTGGAAAGATCTATTTTGAAGGAAAAGAAATAAATTTTATGTCACCATTTGATGCTTTAGAGGTAGGGATAGGAATGGTACATCAAGAATTTTCATTAATTCCAGGATTTAAGGCATCAGAAAATGTTGTTTTAAATAGAGAATCTACATTAAATAGTTTTTTAGAAGGAGTTTTTGGTTCAAGAATAAAAGCTATAAATAAAAAAGAAATAGATAAACGTGCAAAAGGAGCTCTTTCAAATTTAGGAGTTGATATAAAATCAAATGCAATGATTAATGAGATGCCAGTAGCACATAAGCAGTTTACAGAGATAGCTCGTGAGATTGAAAGAGAAAATACAAAACTTTTGGTGTTAGATGAACCAACAGCTGTTTTAACAGAGGAAGAAGCAAAAATTTTATTAGAAACAATGAAAAAACTTTCAGAAAAAGGAATAGCAATACTTTTTATAACTCATAGATTGGATGAGATTTTATCTATCTGTAATAAGGTTGTAGTTTTAAGAGATGGACTACTTATTAACTCGGTTAAAACAGAGGAAACAGATGTAAATCAAATTACAGAATGGATGATTGGAAGAAAGATAGAAGGGTTATCAGAAGAGATTAGAGTAAAGAAAGAACCTGAAGAAATAGCTATTTCAATAAAAAATTTATGGGTTGATATGCCAGGAGAGGTAGTGAAAAATTTATCTTTAGATATAAAAAAAGGTGAGATTTTAGGACTTGGTGGGATGGCTGGACAAGGAAAAATAGGAATAGCCAATGGAGTTATGGGTCTTTATGATACAAAAGGAGAGATTACATTTAATGGAGAAAAGCTAGTTCTAAATACACCAAATGATCCATTAAAAAGGGGGTTATTTTTTGTTTCTGAAGATAGAAAAGGTGTTGGATTACTATTAGATAGCTCTATTGAAGATAATATTGCTTATCCAGCTATTCAGATAAAAAATATGTTTTTTAGGAAAGCTTTTGGAATATTTAATATAATTGATGAGAGAGCAGTAGCAGAAAATGCACTTAATTATATAAAAAAATTAGAGATAAGATGTACAACTGAAAAACAGAAAGTGCAAGAGCTAAGTGGAGGAAATCAGCAAAAAGTATGCTTGGCAAAAGCATTTACAATGAGACCTAAAGTATTGTTTGTATCAGAACCAACTAGAGGAATAGATGTAGGAGCAAAACAACTTGTTTTAGACACATTGAAAGAGTACAACAAAAAGATGGGAACTACTATTATAATAACATCTTCAGAAATTGAAGAATTGAGAAGTATATGTGATAGAATTGCAATAATAAATGAGGGAAAAGTTGAAGGAATTTTACCACCAACAGCTGATATATTAGAATTTGGTAAGATGATGGTAGGAATAAAAAAGGAGGCAGTAAATGAGTAGTATAAATAAAATGATAAAAGAGGCTGGATGGCCTAGAATAATAATAACTCTTTTTCTTTTATCTATGTATGTAGTGTCTCCTTTTATAGGAATAAATTTAAAATCTGCTTTGGGAGATACATTGGTAAGATTTGGAATGAATGCTATATTAGTTTTATCTTTAGTACCTATGATACAAGCTGGAACAGGATTAAATTTTGGAATGCCATTGGGAGTTGAAGCAGGATTATTAGGAGCAGTAATAAGTATTGAGTTAGGATTAAAAGGGGTAGTAGGAGTATTTGGAGCAATAGTGTTCTCATTACCATTTGCTCTTTTATTAGGTTGGATATATGGTCATATTTTAAATAAAGTAAAGGGTGGAGAGATGATGATAGCTACGTATATTGGATTCTCTTCCGTTGCAATTATGTGTATAATGTGGTTAGTGTTACCTTTTAAAAGTCCAGATATGATTTGGGCATATGGTGGAGAGGGACTTCGTACTACAATAAGTGTTGAGAATTATTGGCACAAAGCTTTTGAAAAAGCACTGTATATAAAGAGTGAATTTATTCCATTGGGAGAGATACTGTTATTTAGCTTATTAGCTTTTTTTATTTGGATATTTTTTAAGACAAAGAGTGGATATGCTATGAAAGCTGTAGGAACAAACAATATGTTTGCTAGGGCTACAGGAATAGATATTGATAAAGTAAGAGTCCAATCAGTAGTTATGTCAACAGTACTTTCAGCAGTAGGAATTATAGTATATCAACAAAGTTTTGGTTTTGTTCAATTATATTTAGCACCATTTTATATGGCATTTCCAGCAATTGCAGCTATTTTGATAGGTGGAGCATCAGTAAATAAGGTTACAGTAGCAAATGTAATAATAGGGACATTTCTTTTTCAAGGAATACTAACAATGACACCAAGTGTTGTAAATGGACTTATTAAGACTGATATGTCAGAGACAATAAGAATAATTGTGTCAAATGGAATGATACTGTATGCATTAACAAGAAAGGATGGTGCTGGAAGTGGAAAGTAGAGTGAAAAAATTTTTAGTAAATAATATTGTACCTATATTTATGATAATTATAATAATTTTAACAATTCCTATATCTGGTTTAAGTATGGAATATATAATTCAAGAAATAGTCTTAAGATTGTCACGTAATCTTTTTTTAGTTTTATCTTTATTGATTCCAATTATAGCAGGGATGGGACTAAACTTCGGAATAGTACTTGGAGCTATGGCAGGACAATTGGCACTTATATTGATAACTGATTGGCAAATAGTAGGATTGCAAGGGTTCTTTTTAGCAATAATTTTATCATTACCATTAGGAGCACTTATGGGAGTGATAGGTGGAGTAGTACTAAATAGAGCTAAAGGTAGAGAGATGATAACTTCAATGATTTTGGGATTTTTTATAAATGGAGTTTATCAGTTGATAGTACTATATGGTATGGGAAAAATTATCCCTATAACAGATAGTTCTATTTTATTATCGAGAGGTTATGGAATTAGAAATGCTATTGATTTAAAAAATATAAGAAGAGCCTTAGATGATGGTATAATTCTACAAATAGGGAATTTTTCAATTCCTGTTCTTACAATCATAGCTATAGCTTTATTTTGTTTATTTATAATTTGGTTTAGAAAAACTAAACTAGGGCAGGATATGAGAGCTATTGGTCAGGATTTAGAAGTAGCTAAGTCAGCTGGGATAGCAGTAGATAGTACAAGAGTGATAGCAATAATTATATCTACAATGTTGGCTGCAATAGGACAAATAATATTTTTACAAAATATAGGGACAATGAATACTTATAACAGCCATGAACAGATAGGAATGTTTTCAATAGCTGCATTATTAATAGGTGGAGCAAGTGTAGCTAAAGCTTCTATCCCAAATGCGTTAAGTGGAGTTGTACTGTTTCATACAATGTTTATATTAGCTCCAAGAGCAGGAAAGGAATTAATAGGCTCAGCACAAATAGGAGAATATTTTAGAGTATTTGTATCTTATGGGATTATAGCGTTAGTACTTATAATGCACCAATGGAGAAGAGAGAAAGAGAAGGCTGAAGAGAGAAGAAAAATATTGGAAATTGCACAAAATGGTGGCAAAGGGGAGGATAAACAATGAAGATAATAAGAAACTGGATACTACTTATAATAGTAGTTATTGGAATCTCAATAGCCCTATTTTCAACTGGAAGATTACATAATATCTATATAGAAAATAAAGAAAAATATGGATATTTACCAATAAGAGAGGTAACTTTTTCATTGGATGGAGGAAAAGATAAAAAAGTAAAAGAGAATAAAAGAGCAGTGATAGAAGGAAAAGGAAGAAGCCATAAATTAACAATAAAGTATAAAGATAAAAATGGAGAGAAAAAAGAGATTAGGAGAGATGTAGTATTAAGAATGACAGAAAATGTAATTATTTCTCTACCTGTTCTAATAAATAATGGAGAAAATTGGTTAGAAGAATTTAAAAAGTGATAAATTTTAATAATCAAAATATTAGCGTTAAGAACAAATTAATATTTTTTAAATTATACTTGACAAATTAAGGAAAATGTTATAGAATTGATTCAAGTAAATTAAAAGGAAGAATTAAAAATTTTATTAGGAGGGATTTGAATGCACGTAATAGATAAAGATACTTGTATCGGATGTGGAGCTTGTGAAGGAACTTGTCCAGTAGGAGCTATATCAGCAACTGATGATGGAAAATATGCTATCGGAGATGCTTGTGTAGACTGTGGAGCTTGTGCTGGAGGATGTCCAGTAGGAGCAATTGCTGCTGAGTAATAAGAAGAGTAGAAAGAGTCCGAAAGGACTCTTTTTTTAGCATTTTAGGAGGATTTTATTCATGTATAATGAGATAGATTTACATCATATGAACTTTGATGATGCTTTGAGAGTATTTATAACAAAGTATAATGCTTTATATAAAAAAGGTATGAGAAAAGAGATAGTGGTTATACATGGGTATGGCTCAAAATTTTTGGATAGTACACCAGTTATAAGAATAAAAATAAGAGAGTATTTTTTGAGAAATAAAGAGTGTGTAAAAATGAGATTAGATATGAATCAAGGTGTTACATATATTCTTCCATTAAAACCTCTTCCGATACCTAAGAAAAAGAAAAGATAATACTTTTCTTTTTTCCAATTACGAAGTATAATTTAAATAAAAGATTGGGAGAAAATTATGTATATAAAAACAAAAAAAGATATAGGCGAACATGAAAAAGAAGAGATTCTAAAGTTTCTTAATGACAACAAATTGGGGAGCATAATAAGAAAAGAGGAAGAGTTTTATAAAATAGGTATAATTGGAGATAAAAATAAAGTGGATCTGGACAGATTACTCTCTTTTGATGGGGTAGATGAGTTAGTTCCAATTGGGAAGAGTTATAAATTTGTAAGTAGAGAGTTTCAACCACAAGATACAACAATAGATATAAAAGGTAGAAAAATAGGTGATGGAAATTTTCTAGTTATGGCAGGACCGTGTGCTGTAGAGAGTAGAGAATCAATATTTGAAATAGCTAGAGAGGTAAAAAAAGCAGGAGCTCAAGTATTGAGAGGAGGAGCTTTCAAACCTAGAACATCACCATATGATTTCCAAGGATTGGGAGAGATAGGACTAAAATATATGAGAGAAGCAGCTGATGAGTATGGACTACTAGTGGTAACAGAGGTTATGGATAGCAATGATATAGAGTTGATAGAAAAGTATGCAGATATTTTTCAAGTAGGTGCAAGAAATATGCAAAATTTCTCTTTATTAAAAGCTTTAGGAAAATGTAATAAACCGATTTTATTAAAGAGAGGATTGAGCGCTACAATGAGAGAGTTATTGATGGCAGCTGAATATATAGTTGCATATGGGAATAAAGAGGTAATTTTATGTGAAAGAGGGATAAGAACCTTTGAAACAATAACAAGAAATACTGTAGATATAAATGCTATTCCACTTTTAAAAGAAAAATCACATCTTCCTGTAATAATAGATGCCAGTCATGGAACAGGGAGACGTAGTTTAGTAGAACCAGTAAGTTTGGCTGGGGTGATAGCAGGTGCTGATGGTGCTATGGTGGAGATACATGAGAATCCAGAGTGTGCAACATCAGATGGAATGCAGTCTTTATATTTTAAAGATTTTGAAAAGTTAATGAGAAATTTAGATAAAACATTAAAATTGAAAGCTGAATTGGAGTAGTTTATGTTTGTAGAAAAGGAAAACTATTTAGTTTTAAAAGAGTTTCAAAACTTGGGAATAGAAGCTGTATATACCAAAAAAAATTATGGAAATGTTTTAGAAATTTCCAAAGATAGATTTCTAAAGGATTTTGGTGGGATTGAGAAAAATATTGTAGCAGGTCATCAAACACATAGCGATAATATAGAGATAATAGAAAGTTTGGATAAACTCTATTTTGAGAATACAGATGGTTTTATAACCAATAGAAAAGATATTGTTATCTATACAAAATATGCAGATTGTTCGCCTATTTATATAGTTGATAGTGTTAAGGAGATAATTGCTCTTGTTCATTCAGGATGGCAAGGTAGCTTTAAAGGAATAGGAAAAAAAGCAATAAAGATGATGATAGAAAAATATAAGTGCAATTTAAAAGATATAAAGGTGGCATTTGGTATAGGGATATCTTCTAAAAATTACGAAGTAGGAGAGGAGTTTCTTAAAAAATTTCAAGAAAAATATCCTAAAGATATGATAGAGTACAGTTTTAAAAATGAAAATGGAAAAATTCTATACGATAATCAAAAATTTGTCTATTTAGATCTAATAAAATTTGGAGTAGATGAAAAAAATATAATATTGAATGATCTTTGTACCTATGAGGGAGAGTTTCATTCTTATAGACGAGATAGAGAGAGATCTGGAAGGAATGGAGCATTTATCTTTTTTAGATAGAAAATTGAAATATAATAAAGAAAGAGGAAAAAAATTACTGTGTAGGCAGTAACTTTTTTCCTCTTTTACTATTTAACATTATTAATAACTTTTAAAACTTTTCCAATAATTTTAAATTCATCTTCAGGATATACATAGATTGGTTGATAATTAGGGTTATCACTGAGTAAAGCAAAGAAATTTTTAGTAACTTTTATTCTTTTAACAAATGATTCACCATTTACTAAAAAAGCTCCAACCTCTCCATCTTTTAATTCCTCTCCTTGACGACAAAGAATGATTGATTGATTTTTAATAGTAGGTTCCATAGAGTCACCTTTTACATTTATAGCAAAAACATTATCAGAATTTCTTATTCCAGGTAGTGAGATAAAATCAACAGGCTCTTCATCAGTAACCAAACCTATTCCAGCACTTATTCTAGAGAAAAGTGGGATTAATGTGTTATTGTTGCTAATATCCTTTATAACTCTTCTTTTAGAGAGTTCTTTCTCATCAGATAATCTTTTAAGCTCATTTAAGATAATATCTGGAGTTCTCTCTATAGCAGCTAAATATTTTAGTTTTTCACCTTCAGAAGGAGTAAGTAATAGTACTTTGATAAGACTATCAAGAACTTCTTCACTAGGAGGATTTTTGATCTCTCCTCTTTCAATACCATTATAATATGATTGAGTTATACCAGCTAATTTTGAAACTTTGTTTTGACTTAGTCCAAGAGTTTCTCTTTTTGTTTTTATATATGTCTTAAAATCCATTACTATACCTCCTATATATATATATAAATAATTATAATATATTTTTCTCAAAATATCAAGTAATAAAATAGGGTATTGACAAATTTAAATATTAGTTATAATATATATCTATAAATATAGTTATCTATTACTAAATATAAAAACGGAGGGAATATTATGAAGATATTGATAAGAAATAAAAAATGGGAAACAACATTTAATAGAGTAACATTAATATGTGAGGTAACAAATTGTAATAAAATATTTAGTATTAAATTTGCTTATAAGGGAAATGAGATAACTATCAAGACTAATAACCTAGATAATACATTTAAATACTTAGAGAGAATATTCGATGAAAAAATTCTTGAAAATATTTCAAATGAAACAAAAATGGTAAGTTAAGGATAAAAATAAAAATTATTTTGCAAATAGATTATTTATATCTTATAATAAAGTATAGAAGAATAAGATTGTTCAAAATGTGAGGTAATTTTATGAAGAAAAAGGTATTGAAATACTTAGATGATAATTATAATTCTTTTAGTAAAAGCTTTAAAAAAATAGCTGAATACATAAGATATAATCAAAGTATAGTCTCTTTTATTTCAATTAATGAATTAGCCAAAGAAACGAAAACAAGTCCAGCTACAATAACAAGATTTTCAAAAAGCTTAGGATTTAAAGGTTATCCAGATTTTCAAAAAATCTTTCAAAAAGAAGTAGAGCAACAAACTTCATATATGAAAGGTTTAAAAAATAGTATCACTGAAATAGACAATAGTAATAATATATTACGAGATATGATTAGAACAAATATAGAGTTACTTCAAGAGATGGATGTTTTAGAGATAGAAAAAAGCTTAGATCAAGCTGTTAGATGGATAAAAGATAGTAGAAAACTTTATATTTTAGGAGCTAGAGGTTCATATGCTTTAGCCTATTATCTATATTTTATGTTAAAGGAATTTAGAGAAGGGGTAGAGTTAATGATATCTGGAGCCTCTGATTTTACAGATAAATTACTATATAGTCAGAAAAATGATTTGCTGTTTACAATCTCTTTTCACCCATATACTAACTTTACTTATCAGGTTACAGAGTTCTTTAAAGAGCATGGAAATAAAGTTATAACTGTAACAGATAAAAAAGATTCAACATTGGGAAATATTTCAGATTTAGTATTAACAACTAAAAATGGAGAAAAGGCATATACATTTGTACCAGGAACAGTGATTATAAATGCTCTTTTAATGAAACTGGGAATGGAAGATAAGGAAAATGTGGTAGATAAGTTGGATAAGTTGAAAAAAATTACAGATAGATTTAATATCTATATTGATAAATAAGGAGACGAATATGAAAAGAATAGGTTTTATAGGTTGTGGAAATATGGGAGAGGCTTTTCTAAAAGGGATAATAAACTCTCAATTAATAGAAAAGACTGATATTTATGTTTATGACAAATTAAAAGGAGATTATATCTCTAATATTTATCAAATAAATCAAGCTAAAGAGGAGACAGAGATTATTAATAGTTGTGATATTGTATTTTTGGCAACTAAACCAAATGTTTATTTTGAAGTGATAGATAAGATAAAAGATTCAGTAAATAGCACAAAAATATTGGTAGCTATGGCTCCTGGAATAACTATGGAAGATATTTTAGAGGAGACAGATAATAGAAACAGTAAGATAGTAAGAACTATGCCAAATCTACCTTTAATGGTTCAAGAGGGCTGTATAGCTTATGCTTTCAATGAGAATATTGAAGAAGAAGAGAAGGCTTTCTTCAAAGAGTTATTTGAAAAGATAGGAATGGCAATTGAGACAAAAGAGGAGCTATTTGATGCTGTAATAGGAGCTTCAGGTTCATCACCAGCCTTTATGTTTATGTTTATAGAAGCACTGGCAGATGCTGCTGTGCATGAGGGGCTACCAAGAAGTGATGCATATAAATTAGTAGGACAGACTCTAATTGGTTGTGGAAAGATGTTCTTAGAGAGCGGTAAGCATCCTGGAGAGTTAAAGGACAATGTATGTTCACCTGGTGGAACAACAATAGTAGGTGTAAGATATTTAGAAGAGAGTGGTTTTAGAGGAGCGATTATAAAAGCTGCAACTGAAACTATAAAAAAATCTAAGGAAATGAGCCAAAATAGCAATAATAAATAAAAAATATTTGACAAAATAAAAAATATATGATATTATTCTATGTGCTTGGAAGGTTATCCTAATTGGTAAGGAACCGGTCTTGAAAACCGGCGCCGCAAGGCTTCAGAGTTCGAATCTCTGATCTTCCGCCATAAACGGTGAAGTGGCAGAGTGGCCTAATGCACTCCCCTGCTAAGGGAGAGTACCTATAGACGGTACCGAGAGTTCAAATCTCTCCTTCACCGCCATTTGAATTAAACGGGTAGAATATCTACCCTTTTTTCATAGATGCGTTCGTAGCTCAATTGGATAGAGCGTCTGACTACGGATCAGAAGGCTAGGGGTTCGATTCCTCTCGGGCGCGCCATTTATAGTTAAGACGAGAGTATGACTCTCTTTTTTTATGATATATTTGGGGCAATTTTTATAATTTTGAGTATAAATTTACTCAAAGCTAAAATAAATGGGTAGTTGCAAAAAATATAAAATCCTTGACTTTTTGTAAAAAATAACGTATAATTATAAGAGTAATAAAATAAATATTAAAGAAGAAACTACCTGTTTCTCACCTTATGGGCATCAGAAGCTTACACAGGGTTGACTTTTAAAAATGAGAAGTGACATTGTTTATTATAAAAGTTGAGATACGGGGCATAGTTTGTCCTGTTTTTTATTTATAATTAAAATGGAGGTGCTTACTATTACTGATAAAATTAGAATTAATGAAAAAATAAAAGGAAAAGAGTTTAGAATAATCTCATCTTCTGGAGAACAATTAGGAGTTATGAGTGCTAATGCAGCTCTTGACTTAGCAAGGCAAGAGGGATTAGACTTAGTTGAGATAGCAGCTACTGCAAAGCCACCTGTGTGTAAAATAATGGATTTTGGAAAATACAGATATGAGCAGACAAGAAAAGCTAAAGAAGCTAAGAAAAATCAAAAGCAAACAGTTGTTAAAGAGGTAAAAGTAACAGCTAGAATAGATAGTCATGACTTAGATACAAAAGTATCTCAAATTAAAAAGTTCTTAGAAAAAGAAAATAAAGTAAAAGTAACATTAGTGTTATTTGGAAGAGAGAAAATGCATGCTACGTTAGGTGTTGATACACTTGACGAGATAGCAGAAAGATTTGCTGATATAGCTGAAGCTGATAAAAAATACAACGATAAGCAAAAACATATAATCTTATCACCTAAAAAATAATTAATAATAAAACAGATTTAGATATTTGAGAGGAGGACATTATTATGCCAAAAATGAAGACTCATAGAGGAGCTAAAAAAAGAATTAAAGTTACAGGAACAGGTAAATTTGTAGTTAAACATTCAGGAAAAAGCCATATCTTAACTAAAAAAGATAGAAAAAGAAAAAACAACTTAAAGAAAGATTTCGTAGTAACTGAAACTTTAACAAGACATATGAAAGCATTATTACCATATGGAGCAGGAAGATAATTAGTTTTATCATAAAATCAAATTTTTGTGTGAAATAATTAGGAGGAAAAGTAATGAGAGTTAAAACTGGTATAGTTAGAAGAAGAAAGCATAAAAAAGTTTTAAAAGCAGCTAAAGGATTTAGAGGTGCTTCTGGTGACGTTATAAAACAAGCTAAACAAGCTACAATGAGAGCAGCAGCTTATTCAACAAGAGATAGAAAAGTAACAAAAAGAAGAATGAGACAATTATGGATCATTAGAATTAATACAGCAGCTAGATTAAATGGATTAACTTATTCAACATTAATGAATGGTCTTAAGAAAGCTGGAATCGTATTAGATAGAAAAGTGTTAGCAGATATCGCTTTAAACAATGCAGCTGAGTTCGCTAAATTAGCAGAAACTGCAAAAGCAGCTTTATAATTAGTCAAGTAAATAATTAAGAGAGTTTTAAATGAAACTCTCTTTTTTTGTGTATATTTATATGTATAGTGGATATTTTAAACAGAACAGTTTAACTTCATCTTTTATCTTAGCTAACTCACTATCGTTTTTAATGTTATCAATAACTTTTAAGATAAGGTGACCAATAATCTCCATTTCGCTCTCTTTCATACCTCTTGTAGTCACTGCAGGAGTACCTATTCTAATTCCACTTGTAACCATAGGTTTTTCAGTATCATATGGAATTCCATTTTTATTAACTGTAATCCCAGCTTTATCTAAAGCTTTTTCTAGCTCTGCACCAGTAAAACCTTTAGACTTTACATCGATTAGCATCATATGGTTATCAGTTCCACCACTTACAACTCTAAGTCCACCTTTTTCTAAAACTTTAGCCAGTGTTTGAGCATTTTTTACAATTTGTTTTTGGTATTCGATAAATTCAGAAGATAGAGCCTCTTTGAATGCCACAGCTTTAGCAGCAATAATATGCATCAATGGACCACCTTGTATACCAGGGAAAATAGTTTTATCTATTTTTTTAGCAATCTCCTCGTCATTGGTCATAATTATACCACCACGAGGCCCTCTCAAAGTCTTGTGAGTAGTTGTAGTAACTACATCTGCATATGGGATAGGAGATGGGTGTACACCAGCAGCAACCAAACCAGCAATATGAGCCATATCAACCATAAGGTAAGCACCAACCTTATCTGCGATCTCTCTAAATTTTTTAAAGTCAATAATTCTTGAGTAAGCACTAGCTCCAGCAATAATAAGTTTTGGTTTTGTTTCTAAAGCTATCTTTTCAACTTCGTCATAATCTATCTTCTCATCATTTTGAGATACACTATAAGATACAATATTATAGTCTTTACCTGAGAAGTTTACATTCTTACCATGAGTTAAGTGTCCACCATGATCTAGTTTCATACCTAAAATAGTATCTCCTATATTTAAAAGAGCTTTATATACACCCATATTAGCTTGAGATCCAGAATGAGGTTGTACATTTACATAGTTTACATTAAATAATTTTTTAGCTCTTTCAATTGCTAACTTTTCAGCTATATCAACAAATTCACAACCACCATAATACCTCTTGTTAGGATACCCTTCAGCATACTTATTAGTCATAATGCTTCCAGCAGCTTCTAATACTCCTCCAGACACAAAGTTTTCAGAGGCAATAAGTTCAATTCCCTCATTTTGTCTTTTTTTCTCCAGTTCTATTGCATCAAAAATTTCTCTGTCAATTTCATAAAGTTTTTTCATATAAACCTCCGTAATAAGTTATTTAAAAAACTCTTCCCACTTATCTTTTTTAAAACCGATTAAAACACCCTTGTCAGAAATAACTAAAGGTCTTTTAACTAACATACCATTAGAGGATAGAATTTCTATCATCTCATCTTCACTAGCAGTTGTAAGTTTCTCTTTCAAATTCATCTCTCTATATAAGATTCCACTTGTATTAAAAAATTTTTTTACAGGTAATCCACTAAGAGCAATGTATTTTTTTAGTTCCTCTTTAGTAGGATTATTTTCTACAATATGTCTACTTTCAAAATCTATTTTATTCTCTTCTAGCCATTTTCTAGCATTTATACAAGTAGAACATTTAGGATAATTAATAAATAATAGTGACATAAAACATTCCTCCTTAAAATAAATGTATATTCATATTATACAAAATTTGTCATAATAAAAGCAAGACAGAAATATATAAATTGACGAATCTTATAAAAAATGGTATAATTTCTAAGTCATTTAAGTCTAAAAAAATAGTATAAAAAATAATTTAAATAAAGGAGTGAGAAAAATTTATAAGACTAAGGATATTATATTGACTGGATTTGCACTATTTGCAATGTTATTTGGAGCTGGAAATTTAATATTCCCACCTACAGTTGGATATATAGTAGGAGATAACTGGAAATTAGCTGCATTTGGATTTTTTATTACAGGAATAGGATTTCCATTGCTGGGGATAATAGCCTCTGGATTTGCAGGAACTGAACTGGATCATTTTTCAGACAGAGTATCACCAATGTTCAGTAGAGTATTTAATACTGCTTTAATTTTGGCTATTGGACCCTTTTTAGCAATTCCAAGAACAGGTGCAACAGCTTTTGAAGTGATGATGACTCCATACGTTGGAATGGGGAACTCAACTGTAAAATTTATATTTTTGCTTATCTATTTTGGAATAGTTTTGCTTTTCTCTTTAAGAGAGAGTGCTGTAATTGATAGAATTGGAAAGATTTTAACTCCAATCCTTTTAATAGTTCTAGCCATAATAATATTTAAAGGGGTAAGCACTCCAATAGGAGAAATGATTTCCACAGGAACAGAAAATAATTTTAGATTTGGATTTTACAATGGTTATCAAACAATGGATACACTTGCAGCTATAATATTTGCAAGCATAATTTTAAAGACAATAAATGGAAAGAATAGAGGTTTAGAGAGAAAAGATCAATTGATTTTTTTATTAAAAGCTAGTGCCATAGCTGTAATAGGATTAGCTATAGTATATGGAGGATTACTTTACATAGGAGCAACATCATCATCTGTACTAGAAAATAAAGGAACAACACAACTTTTAAATGCAATTGTTGAGCAGCTTTTGGGTAAGAGTGGAAACCTATTATTAGGAGTATGTGTAGCAGGAGCTTGTTTGACAACGGCTATTGGACTTACAGCAACTGTTGGAGATTACTTTAGTTCAATTTTTAATACAAAATATGAAAAAATAGTTGTAGTAAATATATTAGTGAGTCTTATTTTTGCTAATTTTGGAGTGGATTTGATAGTAAAAATAGCTGCTCCAATATTAATATTTATTTATCCAATAGCTATAGTTTTAATTGTGCTAAATTTGTTTAAAAAGTATTTTGATGATAGAGGAATATTTGTAGGTTGTGTAATTGGAGCTGGATTTATCGGTGGAATAGAGACATTACAAATGTTAGGATACTGTCCAGCAACTTTATATAGCTTCTATTTAAAATTACCATTCCAAGATTATGGATTAGCTTGGTTAATTCCTAGTGCAGTAGTTGGTGGACTATTTAGAGCAGTAGAAAAGATAAAACAAAAATAGTATAAAAGAG
>JAHHSZ010000044.1 GCA_020024915.1 Fusobacterium sp.
ATATTGATTTCCATTTCCTCTTGATAATTTTTTTAAAGTTGCTACATTTCCTATTCCTTCTCCATAGTTAGCACTTTCAGCTTCAAAAACAATTGTCATTGTAAGTCCTTTATTTTGCATATTAATTCTCCCCCTTATTGTTATTTTCATCATATTTTATAGATAGTAGTCCTGATATAAAAGCATAACCTAATTCCTTAAATATTTCTTCATCTCCCATCATTTCCATTATGATTTTAGGAACTCCTTCATCACAATATAGATAACAATTTAATATAGTATCCATTGTCATAGAGATATTATTTGTTTTTATTCCATTTAGTAATCTATAACAGATTCCTTGTAATTTATGTTCTGCTCCTTTTTGTTCATATCTCTCTTTTAAATTTCTTCCTGCTAACCTAGCTTTTGTCAATATATCTAATTCTTTATTTTTCATATATCCTATCCCCTTTAACATTCTAAAATTTATTTTAATTGTTGAAAATATTGATACTTCAGTTAAATATTTACTATTCATTGTAACTTTTGAATAAATTATTTTATGAATTAGATTAAATAAGTTTTCATTATTTAGTATTTTTTTACTAATTTCATCATTTAAACTATAATTTTCTCCATTAAGCGTATAAGTTTGATTTTCAATTTTTTTAAACTCGTCTCTTGAATCAATTAAAACTTTAATCATATTTTTAGATAAAATATTAAAATAATATTTTTCATTTTCAAAACGAATTAACTGTATATCTTCTAATTCATATTTAATATCCTCTTGTAACTCTTTATTTAAAGTTTTATAGATTCCTGAAATGGAGTTCTCTCTATAAATTTCTTTTTTTATTTTACTATTAATTCTAACTAACTCTTCAATATTTGTATTGGCATTTATAAAGATTCCATCTCCATAAACATAACTAAATCCTACCGGCACACAACTATATACTAATTTGCAAATAGGACACATTGAAACATCATTATTAAAATTCCAAACATGTGAAAGTTTCCTATTTATATCAAAGCCTGTATTTACTAGAAAATTAAAATCATTATCTAAGTTTTTAATTTCTCTCTCACATATGAAACAATTATATTTATATTTTTCTCTATTTTCCGTAAGATATTCCTGGATAGGACTTAAAAAATAATTTTTAAAATCCTTATAAATATCCTTCTCTTTAGTTTGACTATTTAAAAAACTTACTCCATTCCAACCATTTTTTATAATTGTATAAACTAAGTTTTTTCCTCGAATATATTTTTTAGCATCTTTAGAGTTAAAATATTCAATTATCTTTTCTATTTTATTTACTGTTTCTACAATCTCATTTTTTTTATCAGCTATATTCTGAGTTTTTTTCATTGTAATAGTTTTTAGCTCTTTTTCTTCTTGTAATGGGCTGATATCTCCTTTAATAAATTCATATGTTGCAATATAACTATTACTTTTTAAATATTTCTTTAAAATATCTTTAATATATTTATTTATCTCATCCAAGTCTTTCTCATCTAGTTCTTTTTCTTTAAAATAATCTATTCTTTCTTGAAATGAGGTTATTTTATACCAAGACAATGTTTTTTCATAAATTTTTATTAAATAATTAAAATACTTTTCTTCAAAATTTTCAAGTTCTTCAGAATTAAAAAATATGCTATCTTCTTCAATCTTTACAGAATTTTCATTAGCAAATTTTAAAATATTATATAGCCCTACAATACCAGCATTATATTGCCAATTTCCTGCCTCTATTTTAATCTCCATTATCTTCCCCCCTCTATTTTACAAGTTCTAGCATTCCGAAACCACTGGATTTTTTACTTCCTATTCCAGATTTATAAAAGTAATCTAAAACCTCCTTATCCCCTTTTATAGCAAAAATTCCTTTAGTTACTGGAAATTTTATATCATAAAAATTAACAACGGTTTTTTTCATATCAATTGGTATTATCTCTAAACTCTCTAACTTCACTTCAGAGAATTTATCTTTTAAGGAGTAACAGATATTTTTCTTTAATACTTCAATTCCTTTTTTATCTAAAATATGAAACCATTCTCTTTCTCTTTCAAATTTTTCTTTTATTATTATAGGTGAAAGAGTTTGAAATATAGCTGTATTATCTTTTATTATTTTTTCTTGTAATTTTGTAATTTTAGTAACTATAAAAGTATTTTCGTTTATTTTAAATTCTATTTTTTTATTTTTGGCATTGATGAATGAGTTATAGTAATGTATTCCATCTATTACCGAATTGAAAGTTAAGAATAATTTAAAGTTTTTCTCCTTTAAATATATTTTTTCTTTTTCAATTTTTTCAATTGGAAAATAACAGGCAAAACTCATATCCTTTATACAAGGGTTTTTATAATAAATTTTTTCAATTTCTTTATCATAAAGCTCTAAACTTTTTTTTATAAAAGATAAAATTTTTCTATTATAAGATGTTGTTATTATCTCATCTTTTAAACTACATTCTATTTTTATTCTCATATCTTTCCCCTCTTCCTTCAACTATTTTCACTCTCATTAAGAATATATTCCATAAAATATTATTTGTCAATATATATTATTTTACCATTTAGATTATTAGTATATAAAAACTATCTCCAATATATGACTTCCTAAAAGGGCATATATCAAAGATAGTATTCTTCTAAATCAAATTAATTTTTACTTATTGAACTACTTGGTGGATAGATCTTATTAACCGTAGCATATATTACTGGAAATATAAATAAAGTAAGTACAGTTGAGGCAAATAGCCCAAAAGTTATTGTAGCAGCCATATCTCCATATAAAGGATCCCATAGTAATGGAATCATTCCAAATATTGTTGTAAGTGCTGCTAGACCAACTGCTCTTATCCTACTGATTGCTGAATCTATCAAAGCTCTAAATTTATCTTTTTTCAATACATCTATCTCATAATTTATCTCATCCATTAAAACAATCACATTTTTTATCATCATTCCTGTAAGTGAAAGAACCCCAATTATAGACATAAATCCAAAACTTCTTCCTGTTAAAAATAATCCTGGTGCTATTCCTATCATAGCTAGTGGTAGAGTAATTCCTATTAATATTGGTGTCTTTAAATTTGCAAATAGTAATACACAGATTACAAACATCATTATTGTCGGTATTGGAGTTGCTTCAAGTATAGCTCTATTATTCTTATTTTGCTCCTCGTACTCTCCTAACCACATCATTTTATACCCTTTAGGTATCTGCATCTTATTTATTTGAGCTTTAAAATCATCTCTTACACTTTCAGCTGAAACTCCAACTGGAACATCACACTGTACAGTTATATTTCTCTCTCTATCTCTTCTCCAAATCTGTCCCTCTTTAAAAACAAACTCTCCTCCATTTATAACTGAAGACAGTGGTTGAGCCTCTATATTCACTCCCCAAATTGGAGTTTGCTCTATATTAGTAAGTTGATTTTTACTTGCTCCACTCTTCTCTTTCAACAGAATAGCAACTCTTTCATCATCTTCTCCTATTCTACCTATTGGCATACCCTCACCTGTTCTCATCAATCCTGTTGCCAAATCAATAGGAGTTATATTTCCTCTTTTCCCCTTACCTTGTGAGTAGTCTGCTTCCCAAGATAATAGCTTATTTCTCCAACTTGTTTTTATATTCAAAGCTCTTGGAGATGTTCTCATTATACTCATAGCTTCATCTGCTAAAGATCTAAGTACCTTCGGATCTGGTCCTGAAAACGATATCTCTATTGGATATTGTGTAGGAACTCCATTTGGATATTTTTTCACATTTATCATAACCCCTGGAAGATTCTTATTTGCATATTCTACAGCCTTTGCTCCTACTCTATTTACATCTTCCAATTTTTTCACATTTAGAATTAGTTCAGCAAAAGATGTGTTTGGCATCTCTGGAATTGTAGAAGTATAATATCTAGCTGGAGAAGCTCCTACAGCATCAGTTATATTTACTACTCCTTCATCTTTTAATAGATACTCCCCTAACTCTCTTGAAGCTTTTTCAACTACACTTATATTACTTCCCTCTGCTGTCCAAAGACTAATTGTAAATCCTTTTTTATCAGAATCAGGGAAAAATGTTTTAGGAATTTTTATAAAGAGTAAACAACTTCCTAAAAATACTCCTGCTAATACAGTGAGAACTAATTTTCTCTTGTCCAATAGATAGTACAAAATTTTATTTGCTTTTACATAGAATTTTTTCTCTCTATCACTTACTGGTTTTACCCCTTCACCTTCCAAATATAGCTTACAATATACTGGAATTTGAGTTAAACATAATACCCAGCTCAACATCAGTGATATTCCTATTACCCAGAAAGATGAACTTACATATTCACCTACATAAGTTGGCATAAGAGTCCCTGGTAAAAATGCTAAGGCTGCTATTATAGTCGCTCCCAATAGTGGTATAGCTGGTTTATATGTAGCTTCTTTTAGAGATTCTTCCATTCCCAATCCCTTATTTCTATTTACCAATACTCCATCTACTATTACTATCGAGTTATCTACTAGCATTCCCATAGCTATTATGAATGAACCTAAAGATACTCTTTGCATATCTATCTTCATTCCATACATAAATATCAATGTTCCTAAAATAGATAGTATCAAACCACTACCTATTATCAATCCACTTCTCATTCCCATAGTGAAAAGTAATACTCCCACTACTGTAATAACTGAAATAATTAGGTTTATAACAAAATTATCTATAGCTGAACTTACCAATTCTGGCTGATAATATACCTTCTCTATATTTATTCCTACTGGGATCTTCTCTTTTAACTCTTCAATTTTTTTATCTATCTTTTTTCCTGTCTCTACTACATTTGTTCCCTTTTCAGGAGAAAGAGAGACACCCATAGCCATTTTATTATTAAAGTACATTTTTTGTGTAATTGGTTCTATATATCCTTTTTCTATAGTTGCCACATCTTTTAATCTCACAATTTGATTACTTCCATCTGGAAATTTTCCTGAAAAAACAACTAAATTTCCTAGATCTTCAGCATTTTTAATCTCATTGTTAAATCTGATCGGAACACGAAGATTTCCATAATCAATAACTCCTCCACCAGATAAGAGATTCTCTCCCAATAGAGACATTGCTATTATCTTCATATTCAAGTTCATTTCACTAACTTTTTCTCTATCTATGATTACATTGAGTGCATCATTTACTTTTCCAAATTCAGTAGATTTAGTAACTCCAGGAATTGAACTCAACTCTTTTGTTATATATTCTGTATATTTTTTTAGCTCTGAATATGAGTACCCATCACTTGTTACAGCTAAAAATATACCATATACATCACCATAATCATCTAATACTAATGGTGGTAAAGTTCCCAGTGGAAGTCCTAATTTCGCATCATTTACCTTTTTTCTAAGATTATCCCAGTACTGATCAACTTGGTCAGTTGGAACTCCCTCATCAAGCTTTACCTTTACCTCTGAATAACCTGGCTTAGATACACTTTGTATAAAATCTACATTTGATAATTTACTTACTGCATCCTCTATTTTTGTAGTTACCTGTAATTCTACTGTATGGGCATCAGCTTCTGGATAGATTGTTATTACTAGAGCCTCTTTTATTTTAAACTCTGGATCTTCTAATTTTCCTAATTTATTATAGGAGAATAGCCCTCCTACAATGAGAAGAAAAACTAAAAATCTTATAACTACTGTATTTTTTATTGAGTAATCTATAAATTTCATTCTCTCCTCCTATAAAACATTACCAACATTTGTCTTAGTAAAAGCATCTACTTCATTTACTTTCTGACCCTCTGTTAATTCATGAACTCCTCTAATAACTATTTTATCTCCAACTGTTACTCCCTTTACTAACATTGTACCGTTATTATAAGGTGATAGCATAGTGACCTCTGTACTCTTTACCTCTCCATCTTTATATAGCCATACTCTGCTCTTTCCATCTTTTTCAAAAATAGCTTCTCCTGGGATTATAACCTCTTTACTTTGAGTAGTAACATCATAAGCTATCTTCACTATTCCCATTGCATCTACTAGAAGTTGAGAACTATCTCCTTTGAAAGTATATGTTACTGGATATGTCATCTTTCCTATATTTTTTACCTTTCCTATATCAGCTACCTCCAAAGGATAGTGTTTATTTTCAAAAATAAACTCTCCTTTTCCATTCTCTATCTTTTCAAAATCTCTTCCTGAGATATTTATTCTCACTTTTTTATCCCCTGAAGAAGCTATTGCTACAACTGGAATTCCACCACTGACAACATTTCCTTCTCCTACAAATTTTTTACTGATATATCCAGTATACGGAGCTTTTAAAACTGTATCTTGTAGCTGATTTTTGCTATTCTCTATTCCTTGTAAAGACTCTTGGTATTGTGAGTATGCTGCCATCTCAGCTCCACTTGTTGCTCTCATAGCTGCCAAAGCCTCATCATAACTTTTCTTAGGTATAGTCTTCTCTTTATACAAAACCTCTACTCTCTGATACTGTTTTTTAGCATTATCAGCTATAGCTTTAGCTGAATCATACATATTTTTAGCTATTTTACTCTTATTTTCAAAAGCTTTAAGTTGTACTTCATAATCTCTTGTGTCCATTTTTGCTATTACATCATCTTTTTTTACATAGCTTCCAACCTCTACTTCCATTTTCTTTATAGATCCTGCTACCTTAAAAGATAGTATAGATTGATTATCAGCTTCAACTATTGCTGGATATTCATAGTATAAATTTTCTGGAACTTTTGCTACAACTGCTGTCTCCACTGGTCTTATTATCTCTTTTGTCTCTTTTTTACAACCACTTAACAATATTCCAAATATCAATGCCACATATCTTAACTTCATAAATTTATTTTCCTCCTCTTAAAGGGTTATTTCCCATAGCTATACTCAATGCTCCATAAGCCATCTCATACTGATACTGTGCTTTCTCTTTTAGACTAAGTGCTGTATTATATTCAGCTAATGCTTTATAATACTCCTCTTCTCCTATCATTTCCACTCTTTTTTCAGCACTTTTTTGTTTTAATCTTCCCATCTCAGCTTGATAATTTTTTTCTGCCATATTTAAAAATTCTTGAGCTGTTTCTACATTATCATAAGCTCTTGTTACCTCTAAAACAGTTGTCATAAACTGTTTTTCTAGAGTTAACTCTCCTATTTTTTCTCTTCTCACAGCTTTTTTATATTCATTTACATTTTTAAAACCATTAAATATACTCAAGACTCCACTTACATGTCCAAATAGAAAATCTGGATCAGCTAATGTTGAGTTGCTATTATTTAAATAACCTCCCCCTAAAACTATTTTTGGTAAGAAGTTAGTTATTGCAATCTTCTTTATATCAGTATTTATCTCTTTTCCTTTTTCTCTAATTTTAAGTAATTCATTTCTATCTAATGAATTATATACACACTCTTCAAGAGATGGTAACTTCACTACCTTTGTTTCAGTTTTTTCTAGAACAATATCCTCTTGTAAGTTTAAGTTAAGGGTTCTTTTTAACTTCATTTTAGCTATTTTTAACTCTCTCTCATTCTTATTTAAAGATATTTTTTGACTTTCAACTAAAGTTTGAACTTTTTTTAACTCCCAATCTAAAATACCTTCAACTTTTAGAGAAACTTTTGCTTTTTTCTCCAATTCTTCAGAAGATTTTAGATTGTTTATTAAAGACTCTCTCTCTGACTCTAGAGCTAATATATAAAAATATTCACTCATCACCTGTAATTGTAACATCTTATCAGCAAAAGTCTCTGCTAACTTACTTATGTCTTCACCTTTTTTTCTAGCACTATATAGATACCAAGTAGATGGAACAAATATTGGTATTTGAGCAGCTATTCCCACAGTTTGAAAACTCTCATCTACAAGTTTTGTCTCTATTGAGTTTGGTAACTTAGATAATAGTCCTCCTATTTGTGGTGGCAATGGTGGCAATGAAGGCAATCCCATCTCTAAATTGATAGGGTCATCTAGCTTTGTGTAATTTGCACCCAATGTTATAGAGGGGAAGAAATTTCCAAAGGCTATCTTTCTATCTAAACTTGCTATCTCTGTTTCTAATCTTTTAATTCTTAAATCTAAGTTTCTATCTCTAGCTATCTCTATCACTTCATCTAGAGATAGTGATGTACCATATTTTTGTAAGTACTCTCTCTCTTCCTGTACAGTTACTAGTTTTTCATCTTTTATCTTATTGTTACTACATCCAAATAAGAATAAAATCAAAAAAACTATTAAACTCTTTATTTTCATTTTCTCCTCCTTTTAGACTTACAAGTCTAGTTTTTATTATATTAAATATTTTTAAATATTTTTTGACAAAATTATAAAGAGTTTTATACTAATCTCTTTCACATATTCCATAAAGTATTATGTCAATCCATTTTTCTGCTGTCTTTTCATACTCCAAAGAGATATCATTTCCTTCCTCTAAATTCTCCATTTTCTTATGAAATTTCTCATTTAACATATTTTGTACTACATCTAGTAAAAATATTATCTCCTCTGATTTCAATCCATATCTTATCTTAATTTTTTGTAAAATCTTCATTGAGAAATTATAATTTAGTTCATCCAAACTGTTTGTTATTCTCTTGATCTCTTTCTCTAAATGCTTAGGCATTCTCAACAAAGTATTAAAAAATATCCTCTTTAACATTGGATTCTCTCTAAAAAAATTGTATCTAATCTCAAAAAAGCTTTTTATCTCCTCTTTCCAGTTGTCACTTGAAATTAAATTATCTTTATAATAGCTCATCATTACATCATAGCAATATCTAATACATAGAAGATAAAGTTCATCTTTATCTTTAAAATGATGATACATCACTCCCTTCGATATATTACCTTCACTGCAAATTCTATTTATTGATGATTTTTCATAGCTATAGTTGGCAAATTCATTTAGAGCTATTTGAAATATTTTAAATCTCACTATCATACTTTTATTTTTTTGCATCATTATCCTCTAATCTCCCCCTTAAAAAATAGACTTATTAGTTTAATCTTATCATGATATAATATTAACATATTTATAATATTTTCTCCACTATATTTTACTTTTTAGGAGGGTATTTTATGATTTATAAAATTTTATTATTTCTCTTTCTATCTTTGTCAATTTTTTCTCAAGACTATCAAAGTAAAGCTCAAAGAATGGAAGCTATTGATAAAGAGATTGAGTTGCTTATGCTAAAAAAAGAAAGTTTAGAAAACTTGAAAGCAAAAATTTATAATAGCAATTCTGATGGAATCACTACTGGTAATTTTAATTCCTCTCGCCCTAAGATCGCTCTTGTTTTAAGTGGAGGTGGAGCAAAGGGGGCTGCTCATATTGGTGTTTTAAAAGTATTGGAAGAGTATCAAATTCCTATTGACTTCATTGTAGGGACTAGTGCTGGTAGTATTATTGGAGCTATGTACTCTGTTGGTTATTCTCCAGAAGAGATTGAAAAAATCATTCTTCAAATGAACTTTCTAGCTCTTATGAACAACAATAAAGATCGTACTTTAAGAAATATTGAAGATAAATTTGCTAGTGAAAAATATCCATTTAAAGTGAGTATCGATAAGGATATGAATCTATCTCTTCCTATGGGATTTTTAAATGGTGAATATATATATCTTCAACTTAAATATATTTTTAATAGAGCTGAAAATATAAATAATTTTGATGATTTACCTATTCCATATAGAGCTATTACTACAAATTTAAACACTGGTGAAGAAACTGTATTAAAAGATGGAGATCTGGCTCTTGCTACATTTAAAAGTATGGCTATTCCTAGCTTTTTAGAGCCTGTACAAGATGGTGATAACTACTATATTGATGGTGGAGTTACCAATAATATTCCTGTTGATGTGGCTATAAATATGGGAGCTGATATTGTTATCACTGTAGATATTAGTGCTGATCCTACTAATATCAAGAAAAATTCAAATGTTGTAGCAGTTTTGGACAAGGTTGCTACTTATCAAGGAAATAAAAACATAGAGTTTCAAAAAAAAATATCTGATATACTCATTACCCCAAAAGTTAAAGATCACAATACTGTTGATTTTTCAGATTTAGAAAAATTAGTTAATGAGGGAAAAACTTCAGCTTTAGAGGTTGATTATTTACTTAAAAATTTATCCTATAAAAATGAATTTTTGAAACAAAAATTAAAAATGCTAAAGGATAATACTTTAAAAATAACTGATATAAAGTTAATTGGTAATTCTATTCTTACCAAGGAAAAAGTCAGAAAATTGTCTCCTAAAGTTAAAAATAATATATATACAAAAGCTGATCTACAACTTTGGGCTAAAAAAGTATACTCCATCCCTTATATCGAAAAACTTTACTATAAAATTAATGATTCCAACATAACGTTTATTGTAAAAGAAAAGGATAATATTAATATAAGTGCGTCACTTAACTATGTATCTGATTATGGTGCTGCCGTGAAGATAGCTACCACTGTTCCAAATTTTGGTGTTTGGACTAGAAACTATAGTCTTGCTGCTGAAATTTCAAAATATCCAAAAATAACAGTAAATACACTCTCTTTCTATGAAATGGGAGATTTTAAGATCTTAGGATCTTTTGATATGGGCTACAAAACTTCTCCTTACTTTATATATAATAAAGGAAAAAAAGTTTCAACTTATAAAACAGGTATCTTTTCTACTGAATTTTCTTTGGGGACTACCTTCTCTAATAGCCTTGTTTCTGGAGTTAAATTTGGATATGAAAATCATAACTCTTCACATTATGAAGGAGATTCAGACTACTTAGATTTCCAAGGTAAAAATCACTTTGGATATATGAAACCCTTTATTTATTTTGATACATTAAATAATAAAACTTTTCCTTCTAGTGGTGCAGCGTTACTACTACAGACTTTTGTAGGAAAAGAACTTAAAAAGAACAATGATTACAATGGTTTCTCTGGTAAACTCTCTTTAAATTATCCTTTAGTTAATAGATTTTCTATTTCATTAGGAACAAATTTTGGAAAAATCTCTGGAGATCATATTGAGAATAGCAAATTATTTAGAATTGGTGGAAGTAAAAACAGTGAGATCAGCCAAAGCTTTATAGGACTACCTATAATGGGAAAATATGCTGATGAGTTCTATATCGCTTCCTTAGGTACAAAATTTAATTTGAGTGAGACTCTTTATTTTTTGACAAAATTTAATGTTTTAACATACTCAAATTCAAATTTAAGTTTTCAAAATTCAACTAAGGTTTTTGAAAATAGAGAGTATGGATATGGTACTGGAATTGGTTGGGATACTTTTTTAGGCCCTATGACTTTTATGATTTCAAACAATATAGAAGACTCTTCTCCTCTATTCGAAATTTATTTAGGTCATACATTTTAATTTGCCATACAAAATATATACGCAATAAAATTTTTGAACTTGACTTTTTTTTGATTTAATAGTATTATTTGTTAGGGTACCATTTTAAACTGTGGTATCCTACATTTTTATAAAATTAATTTGAAAAACAAATTTTTAGTTGTATATATTTTAAGGAGGACAATTTGTTATGATGTACTATTTAAATGCTGGTGGACCATTGATGTGGGTGCTATTTTCTATGTCAATTGTTGCATTAACTATTATTTTAGAAAGATTATTTTTCTTTTTTCGTAGAGAAAAAATTAAGAATAAAAACTTTATAAACGAGATTATAACTGCTGTTGGATCTGATGATATGTGTTGTGCTATTAACCTTTGTGATGGAGAGAAAAACTCTATTGGATGTACAGTTAAATCTTTCCTTTGTCGTTGTGATAGAGAGGGGGATTTCCATCATTTCGACCAATTAGTTAAAGAGATATGTATTGATCAAATTGGATATTTAGAAAAAAGATTATATCTTCTTGGTATAATTGGTTATATAGCTCCAATGATTGGATTACTTGGAACAGTTACAGGTATGATTGAGGCTTTTAGAAACCTTGCTACATTTGGTGCTGGAGATCCTACTCTTGTTGCTGCTGGAATCTCTAAAGCTCTAATCACCACTGCTGGTGGATTATCAATAGCTATTCCTACAATTATCGCATACAATCTTTTTAACAAAAAAATTGAAGAAATTGAAGTAAGTATTGATAAAGTGACAACTAATCTTATTAATATTTTGAGAAAGAGGTAAAAAATGGGAAAATTTAGAAAAAAAAGACCTATTATGGCATTAGATTTGACTCCACTTATTGATGTCGTATTTTTGCTTATAATTTTCTTTATGGTTTCTACTACTTTTAATAAATATGGAAATATAGATATTGAGCTCCCTTCAGCCAATGTTGAAACTCCTAATCAAGACAACAAGAGTATTGAAATTATTATAGACAAAGATGGTAAATACTTTATCAGTAAAGATGGACAGTCTGAACCTGTTGAACTTGAAAACTTAAATATACTTTTAAATGGAGTAAATGAAGTAACAATTTCAGGAGATAAGGAACTAAAATATCAGGTTATTATGGATGTAGTTTCTAAAGTTAAAAATGCTGGTGTAGAGAATCTAGGAATAAATTTTTATGAATAAAAAAGATAATATTCTTTACTTTTTTATTATTGCTCTTTTAATACATATGACTCTTTTCATAGTACATGAAAGAGGAGTAAAGGGTGATGCCCCTGTATCATTAAAGACGAATGTAGCTCCTATCTCAGTAAAGGTAAAGAGTCCTGTAAAAAAAGAGAGTCAAAAAGCTGTTACTCCAACTCCACCAAAGGAGGAGAAAAAGCCAGAACCTCCTAAAATTGAAACTCCTAAAAAAGAAATTGTTAAACCTGATGTTAAAAGCAAAATAAAAGATAAGAAAAAGAAAATTGAAAAAATAGAAAAAAAACAAATTGAAAAAGTTGAAAAAATTAAAGAGGAGAAGATTGAAGCTACTAAAAATACAGCTTTAAATGAAACTGAAGAGATTTTAGCAAGTGGAAACTTTTCTATTGGTAAAGATGGTATCTTCACTGCCTCGTCTTCTGACGGAATAGAGTACAAGATACTTAAACAAGTTGAGCCAGATTATCCAATCCAAGCTGAAAAAATAAGATATAGAAAAAAAGTTATTGTTTCAGCTAGATTCTTAGTTGGACTTAATGGAGAAGTAGAAAAAATTGAGATCACACAATCACATAAAAAATTTGGTTTTGATAGTGAAGTGGAAAAAGCATTGAAACACTGGAAATTCCACCCTATCTTCTATAAGAATAAAAATATTAAGGTATATTTCTCTAAAGATTTTATTTTTGAACCAAAGTAAAAAATCAAAGGTTATTATAATTTTATAGTAACCTTTTTTATATAATTAGCAAGGAAATTTTATTTTTTTGTGGTAAAATATAGTATAGAGAATTTGTTAAGGAGGAAGATTTTTATGAAATTTGGTGCTATTGATGCAGGTGGAAAAAGATTTATTTGTGGTATTACAGATGAAAATGGAAATACACTTGAAAAAACTAGTTTTTTAACTGAAACACCAGACAAAACAATCCCTTTAGTATTGGACTTTTTTAAGGATAAAGGGATTTCTGCTTTAGGTATTGGTTGCTTTGGTCCTTTGGATTTGAATCCTGAGTCTGAAACTTATGGATTTATAACATCTTCTCCAAAAGAACCTTGGAGAAATTACAATATTGTCGGAACTTTTAAAGAGAAACTCGGAATACCTATTTTTTTAGATACCAATATAAATGCTGGTTTACTTGGAGAGATTACTTGGGGAGCTGCCAAAAATGTTAAAAATGCAATATACCTTACTATTGGTAATGGTATTGGTGGGGCTGCTATTATTGAAAATAAACTTATACATGGACTTATACACCCTGAGATGGGACATATTTTTGTAAATAGACATCCTAGAGATAAGTTTACAGGTAACTGTCCTTTCCATGGCGGAAACTGTTTGGAAGGTATGGCTTCTGGTCCTGCTATTGAAAAGAGATGGAGTCTTCCACTTGACAAATTATCCTCTGATCACCCAGCTTGGCATTTAGAAGCTTACTATATCGCCCATGCAATAGTTAACTATATCTTAGTTCTATCACCTGAAAAAATCATTTTAGGTGGAGATGTAATGAAGCATAAACAATTATTCCCTATAATTAGAAAATCTGTTATAAATCTTTTAAATGGATATTTGCAGAATAAATTTATCTTCAGTGATATCAAAAACTATATTGTTCCCCCAGATTTAGGAGAGAACTCTGGATTTTTTGGAGCTGCTACTCTATGTATTAAAAATTTTAAGCAGAAATAATAGATATAAAAAAGGAAAAAAATTACCACAATGAACATTGCACAAGCACTAGCCATTAAAAATAATTTTTTTCCTTTTATATTTTAACTATCTACTCTATATTCCATCATCTTCTATTAGATTCTCTTCAACTTTTACAGTTTGAAATTGAACAACTCCCATTTTGTATGAATAGTGCATTAAGAAAAATCTTAAGAATATGTGTACTATATTGAATATTAACAAGAAAATAATTGGTCCTGCGATATTTCCTTGTATTCCTAATGAAACTCCAACAGAAGCTGCAATAGGAAGTAATGTAAACCAGAATAGAGCGTCTCCTATTCCTCCAAGTGGTCCCATAAGAGCTATTTTTATCCCCCTTATTGAATCTCTGCTCTCTTTGTTTTCCTCCATTGCTAGAACTAATCCTTGTACAAATGTTACTAAGAATGGGTGAACGTTAAAGAATTCTAGATGTAATCTCATTGAATTACTTAAATCCTCTTTATTTTTATGGATTTTCTTTAATCCTGGAAGTAA